>JBFGJU010000248.1:0-2892 GCA_041577035.1 Thermodesulfovibrionales bacterium
ACAGAAAGTCCTTTTCCGTCCATGCTCCGGTCATGACCAAATGCGCATGTATCCTGCTGATACCCGCATCATAGCCTGCAAACGTCTTCAGAAGCTTCGTGCCCAGTTCACTGAAAAAGACTCCAATGACCATATTGAGTTTTTCGAAGCGTACCTGCTTTTCCCTTCTGCTCAGCATCATCTCCGTCGCGTTTGCAATGACGCCGAGAAAAGTCCCAACGCCGAGTATGATAATTACTGCTGAAAATATCTTTCCGTACAATGTTGTGGGATGTATATCTCCGTATCCCACCGTTGCAAACGTCACGATATTAAAATAGAGCGCATCAGGAAAAGATAGATCCTCAAGGACCATAAAGCCCACCGTACCAAAGACAATTACACCAAGAAATATCAGAAGATATATTTTCAGTCGGCGTCTCAGGGGATCCATGCACCCAACCCGGTCCTGTTCATGCCACGTGAAGCATATCTCATATGATCATCAGCCAAATGTATAATGTTTTTTAATGGCTTTCGTTATCTGCCATGTACACGACATACCTGCCGGAAAAGTCACCAGGTCACCCTGCCCTATCCTCACCGGCTTTCCATCCTCGGGAATTACCGTAACATCACCTTCCAGAAAATAGCACGTTTCAGAAGTATCATATTTCCAGGGAAATTCAGAAACTTCTTTCTTCCAGATGGGCCAGTCGAAAACACCCTGCTCAAGCAAAAGTTTTTTGTCCGGATCATGTATAACAGAAATTTCTTTCATTTTCAGTCTTTCGCTCAGTTTCTCAGAAAGACGCTTTCATCTGCTTATATCCAGCAGGAACGGAGAAGATATCATGAGGTATCGGCTCAGCAGTTACTCGCACCATGATGAGCGTGCGGGTCAGACCCTTATCAAGATATCGTGTTACCTGTACAGGAAACTGTTCAAATTCGGCATAGCCAATATGAAGATTATAGTGGTCAAACGTTTTTCCGAAGGTCCTCGAATTCATTTCACTGATAAACGCCTGGAGATTCTGAAGTGAATCATAGTCCTGACGAGGTATATTCAGAACGTCCCGATTGACCATGCATATTTCTGACAACTTCGTTTTTCCCCGATGCGTCTCGGTAACTTTGCAGGTGCTTCCATTAACCACACGTTCCTCCTGCAAAGGTATGTAACGAACCTTCTCGGATTTTTTTCCGGTTGGAGTAGAATACTGCATCACATATTCCATTATAGACCGCAACTGGTCCTGTTTTTCAGGAGGAAGAGAATCAATTTTCTTATTTGCTGTATTCATAGCGTCTCTTTGCGATAGTGACAGAGGCCCTGAACGTTCAGCCAAGAGCGTCCTGTCAATTATGATATAACGTTTATCCCTCACGTCTACAACCGTCATCGAATTCGTCTCGCTTTTGAAGATTATAAAGTTACCTTCTTCAAAAGCATTTTCCACACGTACCGTACCGCCGCTGATATAGATGTTTTGTATTGCCGTCTTCGCGTCGCCGTTTTTTGCTTCCTGAAATACAATAGTAGTATCAGCGCCTGAACTATTCGGTAGGATTGGTATGCAGACAAGCACTATTCCCAAAAAGCGATGCAGCGCCATTTCCGTAATCCCTTTTTTAAAATTATAATACAGTATTTTAACTGAAATCATCTTGATGTTCTTTTTCGCTCAGAGGCTCCCCGTTTTCCTTCGGTGAAGAAGCTTCCAGTGTTTTCGCGCCCTCTCCAGAACCCAGTAAAATAGCGATCCAACGGGTATCTTCACTGCTATCCAGTGCAATCTTGAGTGTCATGGTCAGCGGCACAGACAGTAGCATGCCAACGGGTCCGAGGACCCACCCCCAAAAAACAAGCGAGAGAAATACCACAAGAGTTGAAAGGCCAAGCCCTCTTCCCATAACGCGCGGTTCAATAACTGTCCCAAAAAGGATATTAACTACTGCGTAGCCCAATATGGTAAGTATAGCCGACCCTGTGCCCAGTTGAATGAGGGCAAGAAAAACAGCAGGAATAGCGGCAAGAATAGAACCAATATTGGGGACATAATTGAGCAGAAATGCCAGAAGTCCCCACAAAAGGGGGTAGTCAATGCCAAGAAAGGTAAGCCAGACAGCGACAGTTATGCCTGTGCCGAGGCTGGTCAGAGTTTTGATCGCAATATAGCGTTGCATATTAGACATAAATGTATCAAAGTGCGCAAACGATTCGTGGTTATGTTCTCCCAAAACAGCCCTGAGTTTCGTTGGAAAACTCGACGCCTCCAAAAGAATAAAGATGACCGTCAGAAGAATCAGAAAACCATTCGTTAAGACAATTCGCAAACCTGAAAGTATTCTGGTTACCATTTTCATCACGATTCCCGGGTCAAAGGCTTCCAGCAGTCCATGGCCTGACACGCTGACCCCCATGCGATCCAGCATGGAAAGAACCGACTGAGTCTTTTCCTTGAGGCTCTGTTGATAAAAAGGAGCCGAACGTGAAAAATCATCCAGTGATGTGCCTATCATGAAGACAAGGACAAAAACGATTCCTAAAACAGAACTTATCACTATCAGCATTGCAGGCAGTGTCGGAACCCCTTTCTTCTTCAGCCAGAAGAGCGGCGGTGCACTTATGATTGCAAGGAACACCGAAAGAAGAAAGGGAATCAATATGGGAGAAGCGGAACGCATACCGGCAATAATTATCACGAACGCCGCAGCAGTTATCATAAAACGCGGTCCGAGAGACTGATTAGCCATACTTCGCGAATTCATAACGCATAAAATTATACTTGATTATAGGCAGAAATGCATACTTAATGCCTAAAGCTTTACGAATAGAAATAAAAATTGCGATGAACAGATACTCACGGATCAAGAAAAATTCTCTTACCGCTCTGTTCTTGTTCTGTC
>JBFGJU010000249.1:0-2866 GCA_041577035.1 Thermodesulfovibrionales bacterium
CATTTGCGATAAGTCCGGACGGGCGCTCAATTATTGCGACAGCTGCCGAAGAGCTCGCCTACTCGACAGCTGTTGAGCTACACCTAGTGCCTTGAAGTCCATGCCTGTGCTGCGGTCATGAAAACGAAGCATCTCTGCCAATGTGTTCAAATTGGGCTGTGATGTTAATCCTGAAAAGGGACCCATGGCTGCATCCACAATATCCACATCTGCTTCCGCTGCCTTTATCAGGGTTGCGATTTGACCACCTGAGGTATCATGAGTATGTAAATGTACGGGAATATTTATTTCCGATTTCAAGGCACAGACAAGTTCATAAGCAGCGTATGGTTTCAGCAGCCCCGCCATATCTTTTATCGCCAGTATATGTGCGCCCAGACCTTCTAATTCTTTTGCCATTTTCACATAATACCCAAGACTGTACTTGTTACGTTTCGGGTCTAATATATCACCGGTATAGCATATCGCCGCTTCACACAAAACACCGGTTTCCAGAACAGCATCAATCGCCACTTTCATATTTTCAACCCAGTTGAGCGAATCGAAGACACGAAATACGTCTATACCGCTCTCAGCCGCCTGTTTGATAAACTCCTTTACAACATTATCGGGATAGTTTGTATATCCCACGCCGTTCGATGCCCTGAGCAGCATTTGAAAAAGTATATTGGGAGCGAGCCTGCGCATGGAACGCAAACGTTCCCAGGGGCACTCCTTAAGAAATCTCATGGCAGTATCAAAGGTTGCCCCTCCCCACATTTCAAGAGAGAAAAAATCAGCATGGTTTCTGGAATACACCTCAGAAATTTTCAGCATATCTATGGTTCTCATGCGGGTTGCAAGCAATGACTGATGTGCATCGCGAAACGTCGTATCCGTCAGCAACAGTCTTTTTTCGTCACGAATATACCGGGCAAATTTCACCGGCCCCATTTCAAGCAACAGATCACGGGTCCCTCCGGGCCTGGACATTCTATGATCAAAAGTTGGTAGCGGCGCTGAACGGCGGCATATGGATTTTGGTAATTCCTTGATGAGAGAGTGTCCGTTGACAAGAACGTCTGCGAGAAACCGCATAAGAAGGGTAGCACGGTCTCTGTGTCGGGGAAAACAGAAAAGGTTCTGATTTTCGTCAATAAAATTTGTAGTGCACTTTCCTTCCAGGATATCCTTATGGTTGACAAGATTTATCAAAAACGGAATGTTCGTCTTTACACCACGAATCCTGAATTCTTCCAGAGCCCTGTCCATACGGCTTACTGCATCCTCAAAACAAATTCCAAATGCCGTGACTTTCACAAGCAGGGAATCGTAAAAAGGGGTAACAATAGCTCCAGAGAAAGCGGTTCCCGCATCAAGACGGATACCCATGCCGCCGGCAGAACGATAATGCTGAATGCGCCCATAGTCGGGTATAAACTTGTTGGCCGGGTCTTCTGTGGTAATCCTGCATTGCAAGGCAGCTCCCCTGATCCGGATTGACTTCTGGTCAGGTATGCGGATCTCCGGAGAGTGAAGCGGGTACCCTTCACTGATCAGTATCTGTCTTTTGACAAGATCGATCCCGATTATCGCCTACGTGACGGTGTGTTCAACCTGAATTCTCGGGTTTATTTCAATAAAATAAAATTTACCTGTTTCTGTGTCGAAAAGGAATTCTACCGTTCCGGCATTATCATAATTTACCGATTTACACATTCTTACCGCAGTGTCACAGATATTCTGCCTGATACCTGCATCAAGATTCTGTGCAGGTGCAATCTCGACAACTTTCTGATGGCGTCTTTGAAGAGAGCAGTCACGCTCATAGAGGTGCACAATATTATGGTGTTTGTCTCCGAGAATCTGCACCTCGATATGGCGCGCCTTTTCAATGCATTTCTCTATGAAACATTCATCGGAACCAAAGGCGGTCATGGACTCGCGCTGAGCCTCATTGAGGCGGCTGATTAATTCCGACTCGCTGCGAACAACGCGCATTCCCCTGCCTCCTCCACCATGGACAGCCTTGATAATGACCGGATAACCCAGTTGCCTGCAAAATGCCACGGCTTCCTCCGGACTCTTCAGAGGAGCATTGTTCCCCGAAAGTATGGGTACCTGAGCCTTTTCGGCAATCTGCCTTGCAGAGGTCTTGTTGCCAAGAAGCGTAAGAATTTCCGGACGTGGTCCAATAAAGGCAATGCCTGCATTTTCGCATGCGCGGGCAAAGTCCATATTCTCAGAAAGAAATCCGTAGCCCGGATGTATGGCGTCAACTTCCTTGTCTTTGGCAAGCTGAATAATTCCTTCAATATCCAGATACGCCTTAACGGGATTTTTGTCCTTACCTGTCAGATATGATTCATCCGCTTTAAATCTATGAAGCGCAAAGCGGTCTTCGTGAGAATATATTGCCACAGTCCTTATACCTAATTCATGTGCCGCCCGGCAGACCCGTATCGCAATTTCACTGCGGTTGGCAACAAGTAGTTTTTTAAATTTCCTGATTTCCATAAAGATCCTTAAAAAAATTCCAGAAGAAAATGTAACCTTTCCCTGAACATGTAATTTGCTTTGTTTTCCATCTGTCTTAACAGAGATACTCTTTATTCTATGGGAATCCTCTTATAAAGCAGATACTTGTAATTTGACGTATTATTCTCTCATGTATTTCACCATTTTCAATCATTTTATTGATACACGTACGATTTTACACGATATTATGGAAAATTCTTCTCCCTTATTTTTTCAGTACAGGGGTGATCCCGGGGTAGAGGTGGAGACGGGTGTAGTTGGCCAGTCCGGATCGAGTTAGTGCCTCCTGCACAACTCTTTCAAAATTGCTACCCGTCCGAACGGATTCATCCGGGTGGACAACGACATC
>JBFGJU010000250.1:0-2854 GCA_041577035.1 Thermodesulfovibrionales bacterium
CCGCTGAAAGGCGAGGTCCCGAGCCCTCTTGATATCCCGCCGGGCTGTCCGTTCCATCCCCGGTGTTCGAAAAAGTTCGATCCCTGTGACCGGATAGTCCCTGAATTGCGAGCGACCCAGGGGAGACTCGTTTCGTGTCATCTCTGGAATCCGTACTGAGCCATCGATCGTCAATAAGTACAATCGTCACGAGGTGCATCCGTTTTTATCAAAAAAAAGGGCCTGGTATTTCCAAGTCCTTTTATGCGTGGATCGATCGACTTATGTCTTCATAAGAAGTTATACGATGCCGTAATCCAGGTTGTAATCAATCGGATCGCTCTTAAAATGATAAGTGCCTCCATAATCAAGGTTGTAGTCATTTGGGTCACTTTTAAATTCCGCGGAGCCTTCAAGTGATGCTGTCGTACCACCGGCAAACGCCCATTCTTCAAGCGGCATCTGTACAGCTGTTACATTACTGAACCCCACGTCTTGCAGTGCTTTTGCACAGAGTACTGCTCTGCGACCCTCCTGGCAATACAGGTATATCTTTCTGGTCATGTCAGGATGTTCAGGATATCCGATATGCTGCCATATCTCAAACTCCAGCACTCCTCTCGGGATATGTAATGCTCCCGGTATATGTCCCGCAGCATACTCTTCAGCTTCCCGTACATCAATGATCATGTCGTAATCTGTTTTGAGCAGTACGCGTTGAAATTCAGCCATGTGAATAACATGAACTGACTCTTCTGCCAGGGCTATCCGCTCATCAATCACGGGAGACCACATTTCACCCATAATCGATGGCCATACCTTCAGGCCGGTAACGGCTCCCGCGAACAGCAACAGAATAGCTGCTGTTCCAGCTATCCCTATGATGAATGTTTGTCTCATCGTTTTGGCCCCCTTTCCGAAGCTTTTAAAAAGCTTCTTTTTTAGAAACCATGCATATAAAAAACCGAGCTTACCAACGTTTCTCCTTCGGCAGCTCGGCCATGCTTTGATCTCATTAGCATCCGCCGCTTTCTGTCCCCTCCTTACGGGGGGTTTGGCTTTATCGGGAACTCCCCTCTATGATTCCATTCCATCACACAGGCCCACTCATGTCAAATTATAATTATTAATTAACTATATAAGATAAATTTTATGGCAGTGCTTTTAGTTGGATAATTCCGGGACTTCGGGTTGATCTTTTTCGGTTGGATGGCGTGTAAAAAAGGTCAGGCGGTCAGAGCTTCTCAATCTCGGCGGTGATTTCAGGGTCTGTCCAGTCATAGGCCCCCATGAAGATCTTCACGATGGTCCCGTTTCTGTCGATTAAAAACGTCGTAGGAAGGGAAAAGACTTTATAGGTTCTCATAACTGTCTGATCTTCGTCCCAGAGAATCTGAAAATCGAAGTCATGATCTGCCACATATTTTTTAATAGCAGACAGGGTTTTGTCGGCTGAAACCGCGAGAATCTCGAATCCCTTTGATTTCATATTGGCATGGAGCGTGTTCAGAGAAGGCATTTCCTCTTTACAGGGGGGGCACCAGGTGGCCCAGAAGTTTATTATGACGATTTTTCCCCTTAACGATGAGAGAGGTATCCGGTCTCCGGCCATAGTGTCCAGGGTAAAGTCCGGGGCCTGCTGATGTTCGAGCTTGTCGATCTCAAAGGGAGATACCGGGCCCTCGTCAGTGCTCTTCGGAGTTGGACCCATGGCGGTTAACAGAAAAAAGAGTGCCAATATGAAAAGATATCGTATATGTCGCATAACAACATGCATTAAAATATTCGTGTCAGTCTCTCTGTGGTCTTGCGGAGCCGGAGCGCCAGGATTCGTATGATACCCTCAAGCATCTTAATGCCGGTCTGAGGATGCTGCTCAAGAATTCTGTCGAACGTTGAACGCCTGAAAATGAGCAGTTCGGTGTCTTCAATCGTCTTTGCCGATGTGGACCGGGGCAATGTATCAAAGGTAGAGATTTCGCCAATGAACGAACCCTTTCCCACGAGGGCGATGACAATCTCTTTGCCTTTGAACTCGGTCTGTTTGGTTATTTCTATTTTACCGGAGATGACAAAACCCATGTAATCACCGGGATCTCCCTCCCTGAATAAAAACGTACCTGCAGGATAGTGCTCCACCTCAAAGCAGGGAGAGACTCTTTCCAGTTCATCATCGGTAAGATATTCGCATATCTTCATTTCCTCTTTCAGATCGTTAATCAGTTCCAGCAGGTTCTCTTTCATGCAAAGGCTTTCCCCTCTCAGTTTTTATCAAAAAGAAGGCGCTTATCCCTTAGTCGAACGCTTTCCCTTATATTCTTCAACTTTCTTTTCCATATGCTCAATAAGGGCTTTAAAAGACTCTTTTCTGATAATACTGTCATACTGGCTTCTGTAGGTGCTGATGAAGCTTACCCCCTCGATTATTACGTCATAGACTAACCATTTGTTGTCTTTTTTGATGACCTTATATTCAATAGGGATGTCGACTTTCTTGGTCGAGATAGTTGTGCTCACCACAGCATAATTACCCTTTCCCTTAATCTTCTCTTTATTGTAGATAACTTGTTCATCCGTGTATGATTCGATTCTATCGATATACGATGCCTCAAGCAGATCAGCAAAAACATGGACAAACGCTGTCTGCTCTTCAGGAGTCCTGTCCTTCCAGTGGCGCGCTAACGAGCGCCTCGACATTTCCTCATAATCGAATCTGTCTGCTACCAGTGCCCTGATGGTAGTGAGTCTTTTTTCCATCTCCTGAGACGAGGCCGGGTTTTTCTTGAGCTCGGTAAGAATGGAATCAATCGTTGTTTGTAACTCCTCTGTGGGGGATTCAGCGAATGAACAGAGGGGCACAAAACTGACAATGCAC
>JBFGJU010000251.1:0-2828 GCA_041577035.1 Thermodesulfovibrionales bacterium
AATTGTTGCCACATCAGGGACAAAAGACTATGGCGTGCTTTCTATCATGGCCCAGTACCATACTCTCCCGGAACTGAAATTTATTATTCAGAAAGAATCTTTCAGGCCGGTGCCCCGTGTTGACTCGGCTGTCGTGCATATGACGGTGCTTTCCGTTCCATCCGTACCGGTGACAAATGAAAAGCTTTTTTTCAGTATCGTACGAACCGCGTTTGCACAGCGAAGAAAAATGCTCGGAAATTCATTAAAGCCCCTTGGAAAGCATGTCAAGGAACTATTGGCAGATGCAGGCATAGATCCGGCAAGACGACCTGAGACATTGAGCATCAATGAATTTGTAAAGCTCTCTGATGCATTTTCGGTGAAAAGAATATAGCCTTTCCGTTTAAAAGGTAATCGTTCTCGTTTCTTTATATACGTCCAGTGTTATGTTTTTGGAGGGATGATAGGTGACGGTTATGTCAACATCAGCGCTCCTTGTGCCTTCCGGCAGTTCCGCCATAAACCGTTCCTGTACGGTCTTACGGGGCGGAAGCGAAAGGTCAACAATTTCCTTTATCTGCCATGCGCCGTATCGATGGTTCCCGTCAAGGTCGAGTCCGATTTCCCAGTATTCCTTTTTCCCGATCAGCACTGTTTCACCCCTGTCTGTCTGTGCGGTCACTTCCAGGACCACTTTTGCCGACCAGAGTCAGCCGTCCGGGATTCTATGCCCTGCTTTATTGGTTAAACTGACTGTAGCAATTACAGTCGGAATCCAGATGCCAGGGTTGCTGTTCAGGCCAGTCACCTGCGCATCCACACCTATGCCATCCTTGACAATTTCCTCTTCATACGCGCCGGGGAATCTATGCCCCCTGTTTTTATTCCGCATATGGCAGTCCTGACAGGTTTCGGTTCCTCCATTGCCGCGGTACGCATCCTGATAACTGCCGTAGAGTGTATTACAGCCTATGATATCCCCGTCAGGAGGGGTATGCATGCCATGACATTGCCCGCAGAAAATTGCTGATGTAACAACAGCAGATTTCTCAGTGCCATGTGCTCTGGTTGCGGAGAATCCTGCTTTTTTTAACCATGTAGTAGACTTCCCCGTCGGGCCATAATAGACACCCGGCTTTGGCTTGCCTTTAAGATTCTTTTCAATAGAAACCTTCGTGTTATGACATATGACGCAGTTAACATTCAATTTTGCGAGCTTTTCTTTTGCATCCTCATCTTGCGCATCAACTGTTTTCTTTATGAGTTCAGCCACTTCTCTGATCAGTGATTCTGATGCATCCTGAAGCTGGGGCGCGTGACAATCCATGCACCTCATCATGTGCTCTTTAGTAATCTCTGCATTCCATCCCGTTTCCACACCATGCACGATAAAGTTCCTGAGCCCCCCAATGGAATGCACCACAGACTGGGAATGGTATGATTCCTTCCATTCGGCATAAATCTGAGCATGGCACTCTTTACAGGTCTCATCACTGTACCTGTTTACCAAAGCATCCAGGTTGCTTATATCTTCTGTTGCGGTATACGACATTTCCGGGTGCATGGCAAACGCTCCAAGCGGCATAAGAGAAAACAGCACGACGCATATCATTCTTATAAACATCACTTTACCCCCTTCAGGCACTGAGAAATCTTTAATTACATTGTATCAAATACTTAATTTTTTGCCATTCCCTTTTTCTTCAACGCCTGGCCTGCAATAGAAAAATACCCCACCCTTGTGCGGGGGCGGGGGGCAGATATGAGATAGGCGATATTCAATCGCTCTGCGCTACCCACTTTGCGCTATGCGTTTTTGATGGCGGAGTAAACTTCACTTCGTTTCGCTTACTACCTTCAGAAGCATATCACGCGAAGCTTAAGCAAAGTGTGATGGCGGAGGAGGTAGGATTCGAACCCACGGTACCTCGCGGTACAACGGTTTTCAAGACCGCCGCCTTCAACCACTCGGCCACTCCTCCGAAGTTTTGTATTATAACAGAAACAATTTGCCTTCTTACATGTTAATATAGGTAGATATTGACGTTATGCTATTTGACTTTTTGGGGCAAATTATTTAAATTCTCTGAAAAATTACATGAGGTAATAATATGAAACATTCTGTTTTCCAGCTGGTTCTTCAGGCAGGCATGGTCGTTAAAGCCGTTATCCTCATCCTCCTGTTCTTTTCAGTAGTATCCTGGGCAATTATTTTTTTCAAGCAGAGATATTTTTCACGTGCAAACAAGGAATCCGATCAGTTTCTGCGCGCTTATAGAACATACCGTGCAACCAAGGATATCAAGAACCTCTTTCGGGTTACAAAAAATCTCTCACTGAGCCCGATAGCAAACGTCTTCAGGGCAGTCTATACAGATGAGCTGTCCACTGATAAAAACGAAATCAAACGACTGCTCAGGCGCTATGAGACACTGGAATCAGTGAAGCTTGAAAAATATCTGAATTTTCTCGCAACAACCGGATCAACAACTCCATTTATTGGACTGTTCGGCACGGTCTGGGGCATTATGAACTCCTTTCAGGGAATTGGTGCCGCCGGTTCGGCATCTCTTGCCGTTGTGGCTCCCGGCATTGCAGAGGCGCTTATCGCCACTGCGGTCGGCCTCGCAGCTGCCATACCCGCAGTAATAGCGTACAATTATTACCTGAGCGTATCCCGAAAAATGATCATTGATATGGAAGACTTTTCAGAAGAGTTGCTGGAAGTCTTTACCAAGGCAGGGAATGAAAACCAATAGAACGCGTTCAGTACTATCTGAGATTAATGTCACCCCGTTCGTTGATGTCATGCTGGTCTTGCTTGTCATATTCATGGTCACGGCCCC
>JBFGJU010000252.1:0-2816 GCA_041577035.1 Thermodesulfovibrionales bacterium
AGCGCACATCAACAGCTCCGGAACAAAATATTCCTGCGCTTCGAAGAGCCTTCCGACCTCTTCCATCCCGGACACAAGACCGTTGAATATGGCATCATTCACATTTATCCCAAGATCAAGAGCTTTCTGGGCAGCTTCTTTTGCGGTATCTTCATCATACTGGATAACCGCATTTTTGAGGGCTTCTAAAATTTCCTGCTTTCTGTCTTCGCCTGTCATCTCCTACCTCCTGTATTGTTGTACTGTATCCATCATTGCCTTAAAATTATCAGGTGGCACAGTCGGCCATATATCACATCCGGGCCATACCGAGCTGACACCGCTGTCAATGCATTTCTTCATTGTTTCATGGACCAGTTCAGGAGTGCCTGAAACAAGCACATTATAAGGGTCATAGTTGCCAAATAACAGGGCATCACTGCCTATCTTTTTTCGCGTCTCAGTTACATCATTTTTCTGATCAACACTGATAGCCTTTGCCCCCGATTCAAGCATAAAGACCGCAATGTCATTTGTCTTCCCGCAGATATGGAGGACATTGTCTGTCTTTAATTCAGAGAATATTCTTTTGAGATAGGGCAAGATCAAACTTTTGAATACCCGGGGACTGAGCACGTCGGATGTTGCTCCCATCTCCCTCACCGTAATGAAATCAACTCCTGCATTCTCATATTCTTTTGCCACGTTGATAATAACGTCTGAAAGATTGTCAAGCAGTTTGCCAACTTTGTCCGGTTTTTTGAATGATAGTTTCAAAAGATCATTGAGTTCCATAATCTGTCCTGCAAGAGTAAAAGGACCGAGGACATACGATCCTATCACGGCGTCATCTCCTATGTCAGACTTAAGATGGCCTATGGCGTCTTTCATCAGCGAAATCCGTCCCCTGTTGTTTACATCGGATGGGATGCTGATGTCCATCTCTTCTTCAGTGGTAATCAATTTCTTCTTTATGGTGGGATAGAGAATGTCATCAGAGTGTGCATATACATTGATTTCACAACCCAGAGCTTCCGCTTCAACACAAAGGTCGAACGGTACTATTCCGCACTCAAATCCAAACAATTTATATGTTGACGCAGCGGCATCTGCCATCATTTTTGCGTCTGAATGCAGTTCTGCAAATTTATAATTGAATTTTTTCAGGCCCTCGGTGGTAACATTGCCCATGCCGCTAAAGCACGGAACTCTGTCAGACTTCTTACCAGCAAAAAGATTTTGTATTCTCTGTCTCGAACTTATGTTATCAGCAGTCATATGATCTCCTTTCCGAAAGTCTCCATATTCACTTTCTCGCGGCTCCTGCTTCAAGCTTTTCTATAAAATCTGAGAAATATCGCCGGATCGGCAGATCAGTATTCTCAGGAATATTCCTGGTTTCATGGTAAACAAGGGTAGAAAGGAGTATATGAGCAGTTGCAACAGCCGGGAAAATTCTCGGAGCCGTCACAATCGGCCCATAAAAATTGAAATCACTCCATAAGACCGATGACAGTGCCTGTGCAACCGCATCCATTGTTCTGAATCCGTCAAGACCCCATATCTCTTTTGAAGCCTTCCACATGTGCGTACCGTTTGAATACGCCCCACCGCACGGAAGTCCTGTCTTTTCTTTAATTATCTTGTTCGCGATCAGGGAAAAAGATGTAGCGGGTAAATTCATCACCGATGTATCAACTATTATGGTCTCAAAAACATCAGCCCCCTGCGAAAGTATCTGTTCAAGCGATTTCAGCCTTCCTTCGGGTGTCTGATCCTTATCATCGAAGGCCTGGATCACGACATGCTGAATGCCGAGATCTTTTAATTTATTCACCTGACCTTTAATATCCTTATCCCATGGCGTAATGCTGTTATACAGGAACTTATTCTGCACACCCAACTGAGCTATGTATTCGGTCGCCTGTGCCCTTTTTTCAGCCATCCACATATCAATACCAAAGGGCATATCCGTCGTTTCAAGAAAAAAATCAATATATACCCGCGCTTCCTCGGCAGAGTTAGCAACCATTGCCACCATTGAAGGGATGCCGGTTGACGCAGATAGCTTCTCCTGTGTTTTTATCAGCTCTCGCGCCCTGTCCCGGTCAAAATTGCCCTTTCTGTCTTTTAATATCTTATCCTTATTATGAAACATTGAGGCTATCAAAAGAGGGGGATGCGCTCCTGGCTGTCCCCCTATTGTTATCGAATTAATATTATATTCTTTTTGTTGTTTTGCGAAGAGAAACATGAAATCTCCTTCAGTTCGAATGGGGAAGGGCGTGCTACAGGGCACGCCCTCATGGTTTTAATAAATACCGCGATCAAATTTCGGCTGCGGAAGGTATTCCCATTCCTCACCTTTTCTGAATTTTGCTTCAATGTCAAGACACTTCAGCGCATATTCGAAGGCATAGGGGATGCCGGGTCCGCCCGGAACAAAACCTGCGCCGATCATACCCACTGAAACCGCCTCAAAGATTTCTCCGGTCGTTGCGCCTGCATTAATAGCAGGAATCACATGAATGATACAGCGGGGTGAACAATAGGAAACTCCAATCGCAGTAAACATAAGTTCCTTCACTTTCTTCGAGAGTGCGCCATCGCCGAAAATAGTCGCATAGAAATCAGCAAACGTCCTGCCCGGATCAGGGGTTACCGTGTTCACGATCTTGAACATCCTGGGAACAAACCCCATTACCTTTTGCATATACTCATTGGCTTCCTCAGCCGTCATCTTTTTTTCTTCTGCCATTTTTACCTCCACTTCTGTCCCGGAATCATCACTTTCCGAAACAAACAGTTTTTTTATTACTTCTAAAATTCCCATTTTA
>JBFGJU010000253.1:0-2809 GCA_041577035.1 Thermodesulfovibrionales bacterium
ATTTTCAGCAGGCCCTTGATCTGAGTGAAAAGATGGGGGACAGCTCGGGTATATCGATCGGTTATCAGAACATAGGGATTGTTCATCAAAAAAGGGGTGAATACGAAAGGGCACTTGAGCTCTGCCATAAGGCCCTCAAGATTAAGGAAAAGACCCAGGATTTTTATGCCATATTACGGATCTACGGTCAGATAGGGCTGCTCCATAAACTGCGGGGTGACTATGACAGGGCACTTGATTTTTCCAGCAAGGCATTGGCGCTGGCGGAAAAGATCGGTGATAGTGCCGGTCTGTCAAAAAGTTATAACCAGATAGGAACCATTCATCAGAGCAGGGGAGCACATGACACAGCACTTGATTTCCATCAAAAAGCCCTTGACATCGCCCGGGACATAGGTGACGTTGCCGAAATCTCGGAATGCTATCACCATATCGGAATAATCAGCCAGAAGAAAGGTGATCATGAAAAAGCCCTTGAGTTTTACGAAAACGCCCTTGAAATAGCTGAAAAGATTGGTGATGTCGCTGAGATTGCAAAGAGCTATCATCAGATAGGGATTATCCATCAAAACAGGGGAGAATATGACGAGGCACTTGTTTTTCATCAGAAGGCACTCGATATTGCGAAGGAGATCGGTGACATTGCAGAGGAGTCTAAGAGCTATCATCAAATCGGTATTGTGTATCAAAACAGAAGCGATTATGACCGTGCCCTCGAATTCTATCAGAAGGCGCTTGCAATCTCAAAAAGGGTCGGCGATATCGAAGGAGTCGCGAGCAGCATCGGAATGATCGGCAAAGTAAAGCATTTGAGAAAAAACTATAAAGACGCCTTCATAGACTTTCTCATCTCACTGGATATATTCGAAAAACTCGGATCTCCCAATGTTGACATTGTGAATGATTTAATTACCGAATTGACCAAAGAAATGGGTGAGAAGGAATTCAGGAAATTACTCGAGGAGATGAAACCGACATAACCGTGCGGATTCTTACCGTCTTCGCATATTTATAGATTTGACAAAAAGGAGGCTGAACCCGATTTCTGATTTCAGCGATAGAAAGCACATCATCCTTGCCTATGAAGAGCAATTCACCGACAGGCTGGCGCTTCAGGTACTTGACAAGCCGAAACTCTCTGTCTGGATGGTCCTGATACCGATTATATTCGTCTATTATTTCTTCCAGTACCAGAAGTTTGTGACCAGCCGTAAGACGTTTCGGGAACATTATCTGTTCAGCATACAGGGCGCTCTGGATGAGGCCTTTGAATCTGTTTCTCAAAAACGTGATCCCGATATCGCGGGGCTTGCTGCAGTATCGGATGTGCCGCACGATGTCCGTGGCTGTCAGGCTGATCTGCTGTCGGTTCGTGTTGAACATTATTCAAATCTCTTGCGAGCAGAGGGTGACACGTTTAAAGACCTTGCACGGGAAGTTTACCGTTCGCCGACAGACTTTTTATTATTCATCAACCGGCTTCATCAGGCTGAACAACAGGTCAACAAAGCTCTTCTCCCGCATCTTGAAAAAGATATAGAAGGAATTGCTGACGTTATCGCAAACATTGAACGCCACTCAGATGATCTCAGAAGAGAAAGTATCACTGTTTTATTCGACTGATTCTGTGTTGATTCACTGGCATGTGTCACACATTCCGAGCGCATCAAGAGCAGTCTTCGCCCCATAAACCACACCGAGAACAGCTCTTACCTTTATTTCAAAATAATGGTAGTACGCGGATATACATTTTTGCTATAATGACCGCAATATATCCTGAATAAAAGGATATCAAACAATATGGTTAATGACAGCAGCCCAAAAGGATCCGTCATTGTAGTCGATGATGACCCGGATTTACTCGATATGCTCGAGGACGCCTTTCTGAAAGAGGGGTACCTATGCGAAAAATTTTTAAACGGTGAATCAGCACTCGAACGCATTAGCCGTACGGCGTTCGACATTATTATCACAGACATTAAAATGCCCGGGATATCCGGATTTGAACTCACCGAAGCGGCAAAAAAAATATTGCCGGACGTACCGGTAATTATCATGACGGGGTTCATTGAGGATTTTTCTTTTGACAATGCCATAAAAGTCGGGGCAGCTGATTTCATTAAAAAGCCATTCACCATACAGGAACTCTTTATCCGGATAAAATATGTTCAGTTACAGGCAAAATTGCGTGCGATGGCAATCACTGATGACCTGACCGGTCTCTTGAACAGAAGAGGCTTTTTTACTCATGCTGAACAATACATCAAACTTGCCACCCGTGAAAAAAGCAGCTTTTTCATGATCACTGCGGACCTTGACGGACTTAAGAAAATCAATGATGCTATGGGACACCGGGAAGGTGATGTTGCATTAGTGGACACAGCCAACATTCTCCGGGAGGTATTCCGGGATTCTGATATCATATCCCGCATTGGTGGTGACGAGTTTGTTGTTATTCCCGTAAAAACATCCAAAGATGGCATGGATATTATTACCGGGCGTTTGAAAGATGCCATGCAGAAACATAATGCAACAGGAGACCGTGGATACGAACTGTCCTTCAGCATCGGTATTGCCTGCTACGACCCGGAAACTCCCTGCTCTATTGATGAACTGCTGGCTCAGGCAGACCGTTTAATGTACCAGCAGAAACTGAACCGGTAGCTGAAAGACGTTTGCAGACCCGAAACTTTGGAATTCTGACTAAGGAGCTGAGGCATCATGATTACGTTGGATATTCCCGGTTACAGACAGTTCCTGCTTAAGCATCTTGTTCTTGACTATAACGGCACCCTTGCACGCGACGGTA
>JBFGJU010000254.1:0-2800 GCA_041577035.1 Thermodesulfovibrionales bacterium
GACTCCATGAGTTCAGGTCCCTGGACTCCCTCTGGAAACCCTGGATAATTCTCAACTTCTGTTGCAGTCAATAACTGGCCTCCCGGGGACATCCCTTCAAAAACAAGCGGCTTCAATTGTGATCTGGCAGTGTACAGTGCAGCGGTCAGACCTGCCGGGCCTGACCCAATAATGATGACCGCATAGACTGAACTACCCTTTTCCCTCATAGTCAACCCCCGAAACAAATCCGTACGCTTATATCGTACTTTCTGAAATTATACCGCATTTTATCTCATCCGGTAACATTCTTTGCTGAGAAGCAATAAAGAATGATGATATTACAGATGAACTTTTCATTTATTTCTCTCTATGCTTTGCTATACTTAAACCAGGAATTGAATTACGTCGAAGGGGGAATAATAACATGTCAGATTTACATCAGAGGATATTCAAGGCGACAAAAGAGATGCAGTTAATGAATCTTGCTACGATTACCGAGCAGGGCAAACCGTGGACCCGTTATATGGTGGGTAATGCTGACGAGTATCTGATATTTCGCTTCTGTACGCACCTTGAGTCCAGGAAAGTTGCCCAGATAAGGAAAAATCCGAATATTCACATCTGTGCCGGAGTGCACGATCTGGAGACTGCAGAGCAATGGGTGCAGGTTGAGGGCAGTGCTGATATTGTAACGGATGAACAGTCGCGCAATGCATACTGGTATGATGAGTTGAAGAACTACTTTAGCGGGCCTGATGATCCCAATTATGCATTAATTGTTATTAAACCATCTCTCATCGAATTCGGAAGCATGGGAAGTATGACTCCCGAGGTCTGGAAGCCATAATCTATCATCAACTTTTTTGCATTGTGATATCCAGAAGATTTTCTCATTCTACCAAAAGGGTCTGGTGGAGGTACAGCAGATGACATCACATAACGGACGAAGATGGCACATGGCATACAATGAAGAGATAGCAAGCCGGATCAAGAAAACAGTATCTTCCTGGAAAAACACGGATTCCAAAAAGATGTTTGGCGGTGTTTGTTATCTTTTGCATGGGAATATGTTCTGCGGAGTGTATAAAGATTTTCTTATTCTCAGGCTGGGAGGAAAAGGGGCGGCAGAAGCACTGAAATCTCAGCACACCCGGCCTTTTGATATTACCGGAAGGACAATGAAAGGATGGGTTATGATGGATAAAGAGGGATTTGAAAGTAAAGAAGAGCTTGAGGCATTATTAGACGAGGCCAGGGATTTTGTTGAAACACTCCCTCACAAATAAGCGTTTGCTGCTTTTCATAGAACAAGCTAGTCAGCCTGTGGCGTGACTAGCTTGTTCTATTCTTACGGTCATTGATCGGGGTTAAAAGCCCGGCGGATAGGGAGCGAATTCGTGGTCATCCCAGAGCCTGTTTCCTGACTGAAACGAACATTCAATAATTTCCTTTTTGCAGAGGACGTCATGCCACTCGTACTTGATGAGCGTTTTTCTGAAAGGATTTCGCTCAGGCTTAAATGAAACCGTTACGACAGGCGAATACGAGCTATTGCCGAATCCAGTACCTGCTCTGTCTTTGCCGGAACGTTCTGCTTCTCCGACCGAGGGAGCTTTTGGCGCGGCTGCATCCTGTCTGCCCCCATGCTTATATAAGGAAAAACGCTCCTGGTCTTTTTCGCGAAAGACCGCTACCGCAATGACTCCCATTGCTGATGAATCGCTGAATGTCCTCATGGCATACGAATCTTCACTATCGGTGAAATAAAAGCGGTGAACGGTGTCCTGATTTGTTCTCCATCCCTGATACTGTGCATGTCCGTATGCGTTCACAATATACATGTTTTCATTGTGCCGGAGGTGAGATTTTTTGCCCGAAATAATATTCCTTCCGTCAACAGCGATAACAACTCCTACTCTGGAAGCCATGTTATTTCTTATGACGATGCTGTAGTTTTGGCCTTTTCGCGCCTCTAGATATTTCTTGATCGTACGCGTTTTTTTGCGATGAATGTCGCGATGCGGTATGGTTTGAAACACCGTTCCGTTGTCAGAGATAATGCTGATTTCCACAGTGCCTCCTTTGTGTGAATTTGCCGGAGCTGCTGAAGACAGCAGGAGGCTCAATACAAGAAGTGTGACAGTTACGTAACGCATAATGTTTCTCCTTTCTTTTTCTGTTCTCTGACCTTGAGACAAACCGAAGAAGAGTTTTGTTCCGGAATAATGAAAATCGTGAACACGAAACGGGACGCCGTGCGACTGAAAGGTGACCCCTGATGAGCACCTGTTGCATGCCGCATTACAGAGAGATCAAGAAATGGATAAAAAAAAGATGTGCATCTTTATGTAATAAATTGCATGAATCGATTAAGCATAGGGCATTTCATTTTCAGAAATGACTTCAATTTAACAATTATAAGC
Source organism: Thermodesulfovibrionales bacterium (assembly GCA_041577035.1). Classification (GTDB taxonomy): domain Bacteria; phylum Nitrospirota; class Thermodesulfovibrionia; order Thermodesulfovibrionales; family UBA6898. The sequence continues at coordinate 2,406 of JBFGJU010000254.1, forward strand.
TATTGATATTAATACAAATTAATGCCAAGTTTATGTTATTGACATTTTATGTCAAAAAAAAGCTTGACAAATTATTGCCATTGCGATACATTTTAAACTGTCTTTAATAGAGACAATTGTAGTAATGGTTCTTTGAAAAAATTGACTTTTAGCACGTTTCCGAAAAGGTAAACTCTGGGTAACCAGAGGGCACAAAACCACGGGTCCTGAATGAAACAAGGGACCGCCGGGTTGCCGAAGAAACAGCGCTTGTCTGAAAAATAGCAGTACTGTGAAAAGCCTGTTTCTTTTTTTTTAGAAACAGGCTTTTTTTTTGTTTGCGGCTGATGAGATATCAAACCGAAATGGAATTACGGCAAAGAGAATCGCCGTAATGAATGATTACCTTTTAAACC
>JBFGJU010000255.1:0-2784 GCA_041577035.1 Thermodesulfovibrionales bacterium
AAGAAGCACCGCCGGCTCCCAGTATAATAGCCGCCCGAAGGATTGTCGCTGCAGGCTTGCCTGAAGAGAGTATTGCGGCGACCTCGGCACGGCTCTTGAGATGATCTGAAAGCTCTTCACCTTTCTCGCCGAGTGCTCCAAGATAGATTATTCGCTTCAGCCCCTGTGTGCTGGCCGCTGATATGAAATTCTTCGCCGCCTGTTTATCCTTTTCAGCATATTCGGTATTGACAGCGATGCTTTTTCCCCCCATTGAATGTACAAGATAATATGCTGTATGCGTTCCGCGAAGCGCATCTTCAAGCCCCTCGCCGGTAAGCAGGTCACCCTTGAAAACATCTACATGCTCATTCGAAGAGATATGCTCAGGAATCTTTTCCGGGTTCCGGACAAACAGCCGCACGGGGATCCTTTTCTCTAACAATTCGGTTGTGAGCCTCTGGCCGACAAATCCTGTTGCGCCAAGGATCATCACATTCTTTTCATGAGATACATCACTGCTGCTCATATCCAAAATTGTATCACACTTATAATGAGATATGTGTTCGTTTATGACAACGAAGGAAGTAAATACGCGTGCCCGCTTGGCTCTTCAAAGGGACAGGTGGTATCAGCTGAAAAGCTGACACAGGAAGAAAAGCAGCAATGCCTTAATATGGGCGAGATTGAGGGCACTGAGCGTATTTAAGGGGATGATTTAGGCGTGGAGAGAGGCAGGGTGTATTCTGCCTCTTCTTTCTTTATAAAAAGTATATTTTTTATCTTAAGTCGTTGGCTCAGCCTAACATAATACTGTTAGATTTATGATTCCTGGCTTGTATCTTCGCCTTCCGTATGCTCGACAACTTCCTGCTGCGACTCCGCTTCAGGCTGTTCCGGTTCTGCATTCTTTTTCAGGCGTTTCTGTCTCTTTTCTTCCTTTTTCTTCTGACGCAATACCTCTTTCCTTCTCTTTGCACTCTTGTAAACACTGGCTCTTCTTGACAATGCAATCTCCTTTTTAAGTTATTTGAAGCAGAAAGAAATCATACCATAAAAAAACGAAAAAATATCATCTTTCATATTACAGATAAAGAAAAAGCTTCGCACGCAGAATAACATGTTACTGCCGATAGAGACAAGGAGCTGGTGCCTGCCCCCGAAAATACCCTCTTCGTATGTTCACCTGAAGAAATTTGAGCACAGGTTAAGATTTATCTTTATACAAATGGAAAACATAATTCCTCACCGAGAAAATGACCAATGTCAAAGCTCAAATACCAAATGGATGTCAAATGACTTGAAGTCATAAAAAAGAACAATGAATTCAAAGGCTGGTCAGCCATGTCTTTTTGTCATTTGTCATTAGGATTTGATTAGACATTTGGACTTTGACATTTGACATTCATGCTCTTACCTGATTAACAAGTTCTTCGTATATCATCCGGCAGATTTATTAACGTTCGGGAAACTGATCGTACATACGGTCCCTTCCCCCAACGTGCTGCTGAGCTTAATAGTTCCGCCATGTTCAATAATAAATCCACGCGAAAGCGAAAGACCAATACCTATACCAGTCCCGGGCGGTTTTGTGGAAAAGAATGGTTCAAACACCCTCAAGGCAACATCTTCCGTCATACCAGAGCCGTTGTCTGAAATCTCAATTGTTACCAGATTGCTTTCTTTATCAAAAAAAGTTTTTACTGCAATTATTCCATCACCTCTCCCTGCATTCAGAATTGCCTCTTCTGCGTTTACAATGACATTCATAATTGCTTCCTGAATTTGCTGCGAATCGATAAACACCGCTGGCACATCTTTGTATTCTCTGATGATCCGGATTTTATGCATCCTGAGCCAGTATGCCCTGAGTTCCAAAACCCGGTCAATGACATCATGCACCAGCTCAATACTCTTCGCGGGAACGGTCTGCCCGGAGAATTTAAGCAGGATATCAATAATGTTTTTGCATCGCTCGGCACTGCTACGAATATTCTCGATATCTTTTGTTATCCGCCCGTCATCATTCTTCTTTGCGAGCATATCGGTATAAGCGATGATACCTGAAAGCGGATTATTTATTTCATGTGCCACGCCAGCGGTTAAACGGCCTACAGATGCAAGCCGCTCAGAGTCATAGAGCTGCATTCTTAAGTTTTTTATTTCGGTTACATCTTTCATAAGATGTACGGTAAGAGGTTTTTTATCCTGTTGAAATAAAGGGAAAACGCTGATTCGGTATGTTTTATTGTGAATTATTTTTTCATGAGAAAGTGTAAGCCCTTTTGATATAGCCTTATCGCGAATACAGTCATCACATTTCCTATCAAAATCAAATATCTGGTAGCATTTCTTCCCGATAAAGTCTTTAGGATGACTGCCAAAGAATGAAGCAAGAGCGCGATTGACTTTCAGAATGGTACAGGTATCATCAATCACAAACATAAAGTCGGTTATGGCATCAATGATTGATAGCCATTCATCCCTGCTCTTCCGTACGAGTTTCAGTTCATCAGCATCGTTCATGGAATCTCTCACTGTTAGAGCGGACAGGCATCATGGATAGTTCGTTCATACTGCGCTCCGGAAAATAATGTACTGCACATATCGTGCATCGCACTCATGGAATGAGCAACATCTATGCCAATTGTTAACCTGTTAGAATTAAAGGATTTTAAAGAATGCCTTCTGTCACAAATATGACAGATACGCGGAAAACGTCGTGGCTACCTATTTCTTTCCCTGAATACCCATTTTTTTCATTTTTTCTATGAGGGTAGTCCGGTTCAATCCGAGCAGAGCCGC
>JBFGJU010000256.1:0-2758 GCA_041577035.1 Thermodesulfovibrionales bacterium
GATACAGGGTTCTTTAGTTACATACAGTGTTGCACCTTCAATCCGCCAGCTGTCAGACTGGGCAGTTCCTGCTCGCAGAGCGACAATTTCTGCATGCGCTGAAGGGTCTTTCAGACTTTCCCTAAGGTTATGGGCGTACGTCAGAACCGTACCCTCTTTTACCAGAACCGCCCCAACCGGGATTTCGCCTTTTTTAAATGCTTCTTTGGCCTCCTTGAGGGCAAGCCACATGAAATGGACGTCGTTCTCTCCATCTGACTTCATCTGCATTGCACTCCGATCTTCCTTTTAAAACCACCCTCTGCATTTCATTATACCGTATACCTGCATTGTGAACGCCCTGAAAAAGCAAATAAAAGGAGGAAAATAAGGAATGACGCACCATCATACTGAAGACATATAATTATTTCTTTTCCTTAACGTCTTTCTCTCTTTCATAATCTGCATATAATTCCGGACTGACGTCTTTCAAACATGCCGGGCATATGCCGTGACTAAATGAAGCGTCAGAATGTTTCTCAAGATATTGCTCCACCTCATCCCAATATCCTTCGTCATCACGTATCTTTTTGCACCATGCACACATGGGGAGGAGGCCCTCCAGCTTTTTTATGTTTTCGATAGATTCCTGCAGTTGCCGGAGAAGCTCCGCTTGATGCTCAGACACTTCCTTAAGTTCATTGATATTCTTGGATACCACCGTCGCCGCTATGATATTTTGATTTTCATCTTTCACCGGACTGACTGTCCGAAGAAAGTATTTACCGTCTCTCATGCTTTTATGTTCATCATAGACTGAGTTACCGTTTAAAAATACTTTATCCAATATCTTCGTGAAACGTTCGGTCTCTTCCTGTGTGTGAAAGTCGCCGTACGTGTGTTCTCTGTACATGTCTTCTGATAAATCCATACGGTCGAGATGCTTCCTGTTCATAAAAAGATATTTGTAGTTCTGATCTAATACATAAATGGAATCATCCGTTGAATCCACAAGAGAACGATACCGCTCCTCGCTCGCCTTCAGCTGTTTCGCAGCCATCTTCCGCTCATACAGATATGGTCGGTAAATCAGCAAAAAGATCAATGGAACTGCCAGGATCGTAAGAATGCCTGCGTCAATCAGGGCATCTTTTGCAGCAACTAATGGAGATTGGGAAAAGAAAAGTATCATTATACCGGCTTCAACAAGAAATATCGATAGACCAATAATGATCAGCCGCTTAACTATGCTGGGAAAAACACTTTTTAACATCAAACCGGTCGCTATTCCCTTCTGCCTTGTCTGGCAACGATTAACGTTTTATTATACCTTATACTGACTTCAGAAATAGAATTGAAAAGAATACGAAGCGACTTTTTTACCCTACTCTTACTTATTTAGTACACCTGCAAGTCAGTAAAAATATGATTCCTCTAAAACTGTGGATTACCGATTGGACTTCCCCTGAATTGATGGACACCCCTAATAGTTAGTATCATTTGATAGGAGGTGTTCATGGCAAAGGAGAGCAGGCGTCGTCATTTCACGACCGAGTATAAGAAGAACGCAGTGAAACTGGTAACCGAAAAGGGAATGCCAGTAGGCACAGTAGCCCGTGATCTTGATATTCATCCGCAGTTACTGCATCAATGGAGAAAGAAGTACTTTCAAAAGGGCAAATCTGCTTTTGTAGGGACCGGGAACCCAAAGCCTGAGGACGCGGAGCTGAGAAAGTTACGGAAGAAACTGGCAGAGGTTGAAGAGGAGCGTGATATTTTAAAAAAAGCCTTGGCCGTTTTCTCCAGACAACAAGGATGAAGTATATGTTCATGGAGGAACATAGAGGAGTGTTTCATCTGAAGAGGATGTCCAAGGTCTTGAAAGTATCTCGAAGCGGCTATTATGCGTGGAGGAAGCGGAGGCCAAGCAGGCGAGAAGCAGCCAACAAAAGGCTTTTAGAACGTATTTGGGACGTTTACAGAGTCAGCCGTAAGACGTATGGGAGTCCACGGATTACCGATGCACTCAATGACCAGGGGATAGTCTGTGGCAAGAACCGAGTAGCCAGGATCATGAGGGACAGCGGTATTCGGGTAAAGATGAAGCGGAGATTCAAGAGGACAACAGATTCAGCGCATGGGTATCCTGTAGCTCCGAATCTTCTCATTGAGAACAAGCAGGCAGAACGTTTATGGGTATCTGATATTACCTTTATTCGTACTCGAGAGGGATGGTTGTATCTTTCAGCAGTGATGAATGTGCAAAACAGGAAGATTATAGGATTTGCTCTGAGAGATGAATTGTCGCAGGAATTAGTTCTGGCAGCACTGAGGCAGGCGATAGAGAGTAGCCCACTTGAAGAAGGGTTAATTCATCATTCTGATCGAGGCAGGCAGTATGCGACGTATGCATATCAGGGACTTCTTCAGAAACACAAGGTTCTTTCCAGTATGAGCAGGAAGGGGCATTGTTATGATAATGCGTATATGGAATCGTTTTTTGCAACCCTGAAGAAGGAGTTGGTCCATGGAGAAAAGTACCAAACAAGAGAGGAGGCAAGTTTAAGCATCTTTGAGTATGTAGAAGTGTTCTATAATAGGATCAGAAAGCATTCGGCATTAGGGTACAAGAGTCCAGTGCAATATCAAAAGGCTCTTGGTGTAACTTAATTCGGTGTCCACTTTTTCGGGGAAAGTCCAAATTGTACTACGCACATTCTAGCAGATATTAAGATGAAAAACTATTAGGAAGGATTCTTTCTGTCTTCTTGGCTTCTAA
>JBFGJU010000257.1:0-2732 GCA_041577035.1 Thermodesulfovibrionales bacterium
GCCCCATGCCTTTTTCAATATACACTCCCATGATTACGAAGATACACGCCATATTCAGCGTGGTAAAGTTTTCCCGTGTTTTTGGAAACAGAAAGAGAAAAAAGGCAGAGATATTGAGTATGGTGGCAAACCAGATCCAGGGTACCAGATTATCATGCCCATGAAGCCCGAAATAGAGGTATTTGATCGGAAACGAGTGGATGCTCCCTGAATAGAACTCCTTAAAGATCTCAGCCCCGAGCAGAAACAGGTTCAGGCCCATCGCATAGGCGATCAGTTCCGCTATCTTGAAGAGAGCACGGTTTTCAATCTCCACATCTGACAATTTCCTTAAGACCTGGAAAAGCACTATCATCAGGGCAGGACCGGAACAGAATGCCGAGGCAAGAAACCGGGGCGCCAAAATCGACGCGTTCCAGAACGGCCGCGCCGGCAGACCATTATACAAAAATGCCGTAACCGTATGAATGCTCACGGCCCACGGTATGGAAAGTATGATCAACGGACCAATTATGGACATCTTGTATTCCTTGCCAATGGAAAGCTGGTATAAAACATAAAAGGAGATCGCCACATTGATGGCAAGATACCCGTTTAGAACGATCACGTCCCAGGCAAGCAGTGATGCCGGAAAGTTCATCTTCCCGATAAACGGCAGGATATGCCACACCCTGAGCGGCTGGCCCATGTCTACCATAATAAACAGAATGCACATGGTGATCGCGGTAATGGCAAGCAGCTCCCCAAAAAGCACGATCTCTTTGATCGGTTTAAAGTGATAGATGTAGGCAGGAATAACAAGCAGTACCGCCGCTGCAGCCACTCCAACCAAAAAGGTGAAGTTCGAGATATACAGCCCCCAGGAGACCTGGTCCCGCATGGCTGTTATGATCAGGCCTCTGTTGAGCTGATCAATATAGGCGCTCGTGCCGAGTACGATGAAGAACCCCAAAAAGGCAAGCCACAAATAATAGACCTTGCTCCCTATGAATATCTGCCGTAGGGCTATAAAGAAATTCTTTATCATGAGAATCATCTCCGGTCCTCCGTCACGTCCTTATGTCGCAAAGAAATAATAAAATTTCGGATAGGTGTTTAAATCCTCTTTCAAACGAAATACCCGTTTATGTTTAATGATATAGTTGATTTCACTGTCCGGATCCAGGAGATTACCGAATTTCCTCGCGCCAACCGGACAGATCTCTACACATGCCGGGTAGCGTCCGGGATTTTCTCTGACCCGTTGAATACAGAAGGTACACTTTTCGACTACTCCAATGTACCGCGGCCGGTTGCCCAGGTAATGGGTTTCTGGATTTAATTCCTTTTGTGCTATTTGCGGCCTGCTCCAGTTAAATCGCCGTGCTCCGTACGGACAGGCTGCGATACAGTACCTGCAGCCAATGCACCAGTTGTAATCAATGACTACGATCCCGTCGGGATCTTTCCAGGTGGCCTGGGTCGGACAGGCTCTTACACAGGGGGGATTCTCACACTGCTGGCACTGCACCGGCATATAGAAATAGCCTTCTTCAGGCACCTTTTCCGGATAATAGTATTTATCTGATGCCTCAAGATCATTGACCCATTTTTCTCCTTTTTTAAACCGTAACACTGATATCCAGTGTATCTGCGGGGCCCGGGATTGGTTGTTTTCTCTCACACAGGCATACACACACCGCCGACACCCGATGCACCGTGACAGGTCCAATCCATATCCGTACAGCACCCCCGGAAGCGAAGCCGACGTCTTTATCGTAAATTCTGTCTTGAATTGTCCCTTATATTCCTTCTGCAGTCTCTTGATCGTCTGCTTAATCTCTTCCCCGGTCATCTCGGTAAAATGCCGCTGGAAAAATGCCTCCCATATCGATGCATCTGCTGTGCCAAATGGAATCGCCAGTGAAGCAAGCCCAAAGGCAGTGCCTTTCAGAAACCCTCTCCGGCTCAGGTCTTTTGAAGTAGTTTTTCCCTTATCCTTCTTCATACGGTCTTTCACTAGTTCATATCTCCCAAGGGATTCAGAGGTATGGTTTCAGAGGTGATCTGCCGCTCCCTGATGTCATACGGTTTTATTGGTGGCGGCAGGTGCTTGAGCGGGGCAAACCGCGGCCAGTGAGGATAATGACAGTGCACACAGAGTCGGTATTCCTTCTTTCCGTTCCACTGACCGGTTCTCCGGCCATGAACCCCTACTTTCCAGTCGCGGTAAATCGTCCCATGACACTGGCCGCAGAGTTCATAGGACTCTTCAAACGATATCAGCTTACCGCCGACCAGCCTCAGTTTGTCACGGTCATCAGGGTTATGACAGTCAAGACACCACCGCTGCTCTTCTGCATGGTTAAATCCCTCTGCTATCTCGGTATGAAACATCAGTTCTCTGCGTTCAGGATTCGCCTCCATGCCGGCATGACACTGAGAACACGGATATATCCCCTCTGATAAGGGAGGACGAGCGGTAAAATATTTCTTCGGCACTGATGGTTCCTGTGCTTTTGCATCTACTGTTATGTGTAAAAAAGGGAAACTAAGAAAAAAGACTATAGTACAAAAAAACATTTTGATATTCATTTCCTTCATACTTTTTCCAGAAACAATTAATCCCTTTTGATCGTTTTTTTTATATTATTGTCTTTTTTCTTAGTTTCCCTTTTTTACACATAACAGTAGATGCAAAAGCACAGGAACCATCAGTGCCGAAGAAATATTTTACCGCTCGTCCTCCCTTA
>JBFGJU010000258.1:0-2712 GCA_041577035.1 Thermodesulfovibrionales bacterium
GATAAGGGATTATAGAAGGAGTCTCTCTTCGAATTAGGAATTACATAGATACGGCATCTTTGTGGTTTCAGCTTAAAAACGCATAGTGCATTCTGTTACTGATCGCGTTTCCGGAACATCTTTTTAAGGGGGTTTTCATGAGAAGCAGAACGATAAAAGACGGATTAGAGCGTCTTCCGCACCGGGCACTTCTGTATGCGACCGGAATCTCACGGTCCGAAATAAACAAGCCATTTATCGGCGTTGCAACGAGTTTTACCGATCTGATCCCCGGCCATATCGGTATGCGGGATCTGGAACGTTTTATTGAAAAGGGGGTCCACACTGGTGGAGGTTATCCTTTTTTCTTCGGTATCCCGGGTATATGTGACGGCATTGCCATGGGACATAGCGGTATGCATTATTCCCTTGCCTCGAGAGAACTGATAGCGGATATGATTGAGACGGTTGCGCAGGCCCATCAGCTGGATGGCCTGGTTTTGCTGACGAATTGCGACAAAATTACCCCCGGCATGCTCATGGCTGCGGGAAGAGTCAATATCCCCGCTATCGTTGTTACTGCGGGCCCCATGATATCAGGACATCTCAAGGGGAAAAGACTCTCGCTTGTCAACGATACGTTTGAGGCAATCGGAAAGTATAAAAAAGGGCTTTTATCAGCTGAAGAACTTGGTGTGCTTGAACAATGTGTCTGTCCGGGCGCGGGCTCATGTCAGGGAATGTATACTGCAAATACGATGGCTTGTGTTACGGAATCGCTTGGTATGAGTCTCCCGCTCTGTGCTACAGCCTTGGCTGTTTCCTCCGAAAAAAGGAGGATCGCCTTTGAAAGTGGAAGAAGAATTGTCGAGCTTGTCAAGAAAAATATTACTCCAAGAAAGATTCTGAATAAAAGGGCTTTTGAGAACGCTATCCGTATCGATATGGCCCTTGGAGGCTCATCAAATACAGTGCTTCATATACCGGCGATTGCTCATGACGCTGGTGTTCATCTTCCGCTTGCACTGTTTGATACACTGAGCAGAACATCACCGCATATTGCTGACATGCTGCCTGCGGGAAAACATTTTCTTGAGGATCTCCACTATGCCGGGGGCATTCCGGCGGTTCTAAAACGATACAGAGATAGACTAAAAAATAATATCTCTGTTTCAGGGGAAAAAGTATTCGATATAGCTGACGGGGCGGTCATTCATGACACTGAAATAATCAGGTCGCTGAAAAAGGCTCATCATAGAGAAGGCGGCATCGCGATCATGAAAGGCAATCTTGCACCCGGAGGTGCCGTCGTCAAACAGTCAGCTGTAAGCAGGAAAATGATGAAATTCAGGGGTCAGGCTGTTGTTTTTGATTCTGAAGAAGCTGCCATGAAGGCTATCATGCATGGAAAGATCAGACGTGGCTCTGTCGTTGTCATACGGTATGAAGGACCAAAGGGTGGGCCTGGAATGCGTGAAATGCTTTCTCCGACATCGGCTATAGCCGGCATGGGCCTGAGTGAATCCGTTGCACTTATTACAGACGGCAGGTTTTCCGGCGGGACGCGGGGACCGTGTATTGGACACATTTCGCCTGAAGCAATGGAAGGAGGCCCTTTGGCAATTGTCAAGAACGGCGATACCATACGCATCGATATCCCGAAAAGAAGGCTTGATATTGTTCTTGCTGCCCGGGAAATCAGGACGAGATTGGCGTCATGGAAAAAGCCGGCTCCCAAAATTCAAACGGGATATCTTTCCAGGTACGCACGATTCGTAAGTTCAGCAGGTGACGGTGCGATTATGAAATGAGCCATGAGAAGTGCTCTGAATTCGGACCGCTGACACATGAGCGCGTTTTTTTAATATTTTTTCATTATGAGATAAAATAATATATGGTACAATACAGGGCATTAGACACACTGCTCATGATTGTGAAAAAGGAGCGTTATATATGAAGCTTTCAGGTGCGGAAATTTTTTTGAAATGCCTTAAGCGTGAAGGGGTCAGACATATATTCGGGTACCCGGGAGGGGTTGTCCTGAATATCTTTGACCTTCTGCACGAAGATAAAGAGCTTCAGCTTATTCTTACGAGGCATGAACAGGGAGCAGTGCATGCGGCGGATGGCTATGCGCGGGCCACCGGTAAGCCCGGGGTCGTACTCGTTACTTCCGGGCCGGGTGCAACGAATACCGTGACCGGTATCGCGACCGCTTCAATGGATTCAATTCCATTGGTTGTATTTTCCGGTCAGGTTCCGACGGCATTGATCGGAAATGACGCGTTTCAGGAAGCCGATATCGTCGGCATAACGAGACCGTGCACAAAACATAATTATCTGGTGAAGGACGTGAAAGATCTGGGACAGATTATCAAGGAATCCTTTTACGTGGCTACTACGGGTCGTCCCGGTCCGGTCTTGATTGATCTTCCTAAGGACGTTACTGTTTCGAAAACGGAATTCAGATGGCCTGACAAGGTGGATATCAGGAGCTACAATCCGACGTATGAAGGCAATCAGTGGATGATAAAGCAGGCAGCACACGCTATTGCTAAGGCCAAGAAACCAGTTATCATCGCCGGTGGAGGCGTTATTCTGTCCGGTGGATCAAAAGAATTAAAGGAACTCGCTGAATATACAAATGTGCCTGTCACCATGACACTTATGGGTCTCGGTGCTTTCCCCGGAACGCACAAGCTTTCACTCGGGATGCCCGGTATGCACGGGACC
>JBFGJU010000259.1:0-2697 GCA_041577035.1 Thermodesulfovibrionales bacterium
CAGCCCAAGGTTTACATTATAGATTGTCACCTCCACCCCGGACTGGTCTTCCAGACCGGTTGCCAGGGGCCCCTGCTTCTTAGCGGTTGTTTCTGTGCCTGATACGACACCGCAGCCAATCCCGAGGACCAGCAGGAAGGCCACAACCGTGTAACCATACTGTCTTTTCATCTTCTGCCTCCTTTTTCCCATATGAAAGTACGAACCTTCAAAAATGGTTTATTGCGTTCTATCAGTTAGACAGACATAACCCGGAAAAAGTTCCGGGGCGCATGAACTGGACAATGATGTTCAGAATGAACGATGTCTCAGCCTGATGGTCCGGACTCATGATTGCATATATTGTACCGGGCTATTACAATAAAAACGGTCTTTTAAGAAGAAGACCTGTTATTCCACCCAGTTTGGTATACAGAAAACAATGCCTGTGAGCAGAAAAGATAACCTGCCGGTCGGGAAAACATTTTTTGGGCGGTACCTCCTGAAAAAAGGAATCATCTCGTTTGATGACATCATCGAGGCACGTCGGCTGCAAAAAAGACAGAACAGGAAACTGGGAGAATTGGCGGTCGAAAAGGGCTATCTTACTGACAGAGAAAGAGAAAGTATCCTCATTATCCAGGAAGAAGAAGACAGCTTATTCGGGAGTATAGCGGTAAACATGGGAATGTTAACCACGAGCCAGCTTGAAAAACTGCTCGATGAACAGAAAAAAAACTATCTCTATTTCGGTGAGGCACTGGTACAGCTTGGCGTGATCAATCAGGAGCAATTAACAGAAAACCTCAGGAAATTCAACGTGTTGCAGTCAAAACATGCATGAGTGAACAAGCATTTCGCCGTACAGGGCTGTCACGGATTATTTCCACTGTCAAACAGGTCTTCATCTTCCGTATCCCGGTAATTTCTGAGGCGTGTCCTGAAACGGAAATATCCAAGCAGGGTAATAAGCGCAGCGGCAGAAAACAGAATCCAGTAGATATGGTCTGCGAAGTAGGTAAACCATGAATATTTTCTTTGCAGCTTTTGTTTCCAGGACTGTTCGAGGTCATACAGATCAATCGAAAGGTTGCGGACCACCGCTGTCTCAATGTCTTCGCCCTGTTTGAGGCTGTGCAGGACGGCGCTTAGCGTATCTTCCCCATATTCACTCACGATAAATTCCACAAGACTTTTGCTCTGCTGATAGGCCAGAACAAATTTCCGCGGCTGAGCAGGGAAGGTTATGGAGATATCGTTCAGGGGGAGCACGGTGCCAGAGAGTACGGACTGTTTCAGAATATCTTTATTGCCGGGATTGATGATATCGGCAACCCCTCCGCTTGCCCATTGCGCAACGCCCTCATCAAGCCATTTTGGAAGGTCAGCCCGGCGAATGTGCTCATGGAGCAGCAGATGATACAGTTCATGTTCAAGGGTTGCACGCAGGTCGACCGGGGTCCTGTCCATCTTTGTATAATCCATTACGATCAGGTTTTCCCGGGATACGGCGAAAGCGGTAACAAGATTGTTCCGGGTCATGCTTCTGAATGTGTTCACCGAGCTTAAGAGAACAACAGTAGGTCTGGATTTCAGCTGCCACCCGAATTTCTTCTCAATAACTGCCTTCACTTCGGGATAGGCGTTCGCAATTTTCAGAGCAGCATTTTCGATCTGAGGTTCATAGGTGACCGTAATCTGGGGAGTTATATAATGCCGCATCTCTTCAGCATATGATGATGCCGGGAGACTGGCAAGGATGATAATGACAACCAGTAATCTGTTACAGACCGATGAGGTTATTGCCGCCCGCATGGTTGACGAGTCACGGGTTAGATACCTCAATGAGCTCAATCCTGATATCACCGGAACTTTTCTGCTGCCCCATGAAGGACTGCTCTTCTTTTACTGTTCCGAACACCCGCAGCTTTTGGAGTAACTCATTGAATCGTGCCGGATCAATTCGTGCTGTCACGAACGCATTTTTTTTATGCAGAACCGTTTTGACTAATTCCCCGTGAATATCTGCGACAGCGCGTTCAAGACCAGCGAGAGCCGGTTCAAGCTCCCTTACCTGCACCTGAAGGATTTCAGAGGCTTTCTTTCTCATGCGCAGTCCTGATTCAGGCGCAGCGGGCAGTGCATCTGATCCTGATTCTTCAGATATCCGGGCAGCGCCAAATTGCCGCAGCTCATTACGTTCTTCAGCCAAGGGGACATCACGGCTCTCAAGCACCGTCGTCTTCTTGTCTGAATCAACCGGTTCCTGTTGAAACGCATTCCCCTCTCCGGTTGCATCGGATGCCCTGCCAGTGACCCGAGGCTCACGCGGCGGGGCAGGTGCTGCCCGCTGTTCGCGAATGGAATCCTGAATGTCTTTTCCGGAAACCCCGTAGTCCTGTTTATCCATCCGACCCGGATACGATGATGTCGTGTCCTGAAATATTCCGTCACCGGTCTGACGTTCTTTTTCAGCGCGCTCCCGTGTGCTCTTTTCTGCTGCAGGGGAAGGTGCTTTCTCAACAGGCCGGTAGAAGTCTGCATCTTCGCGTTCGGACCGGGTGTCCTCTTCGGTCAGAACCTGTGGACGGGATACACTCGTCGGGCCCTGAACAGAGATCATCTCTGACGGTGTGGCCCTGAAAACATAAAACGCAATAATTGCCACCGCGATCATTGCAAATGCCTCGATCGGCAGTTTTACATGGAGGGGATAAA
>JBFGJU010000260.1:0-2676 GCA_041577035.1 Thermodesulfovibrionales bacterium
CTTATACAGCAGGGTCTCTACGAAACAGCAGGAGATCTGTGGAAAGAAATAACAGCACTGATAGAAGGGCTCGGCACTGGGAGTGATTCTTCTCTCATCTGGAATCCAGGCTTTGACAATCTGCTTCTGAACGGCGGGTTCGACTGGTCCATTCGGGAAGCGAAAGGTGTAGACGTTTTTATTGACGAAGTTATCAAATTGACAGGCACTCGTTCCCTTGGTGTGACATTTGACGGCAAACATAATCCGGATATTACTATCGCGCAACAGATTGTGAGAATTAAACCTGCTACTCATTACCTGTTGAGTGGTTATGTAAAAACAAACGGAATTACAACAAAAAACGGAATTATTTTGCAGGTGAACGGACACAAATGCAAAGGGCTTTACAAAAAATCAAGCGCAGCTACCGGAACAAATCTGTGGAGAGAATTAGTCCTGGAATTTAAAACGCCACGGGATTGCAACGCCCTTGTCGTGAGGGTCCGAAGGGAACTATCAAAGAAACTTGATAACAAGATTGAGGGTACAGCGTGGATAGACAGCGTAATGCTGAAACAACAAAACGACTAGACGATAAAATCCTTCAAAAGGCCTTGGGGGTAATTACTCAATCATATCAGGGTGTCCCGCCTGAAAAACTCTTTAACGAGGCTATTCATTGTTTTGATGCATTGATAGATATTTCATTACAAACAGAAAATATCAGGGACTTTGCACAGAGAAAACATTTAGACAATAAATATATCGTTGACGGAGCCAACTTTGTCATATCAAAAATGCACTTTAACACGGGAAATAACCATTATATTACCCTGGGTCTTCCAAGCACGGCTTCATCAGAAATGATTCGGGAGAGATGGAAACGGTTAATGCTTCTCTATCATCCGGACCGCCAGCCGGGAGCCGAAGAATGGGTCTCGGAGCGGGCGAAGAAAGTAAATGAAGCGTATAACACACTAAAGGATGAGGAAAAAAGAAATGTATATGACCGGGAACTATCGGAGCCGTCCCCTGATATGAGCTTTTCCTCTCATCCAAAAATGAGAAGACGGGTATCACGTCGCGATTCCCATATACTCCCTGTGAGTCCGGGTTGGACAAAGATAAGGAGCTATCTTCCGAAGGCGCTGGTTGGGGTATATATCATTATTGCTATGGTTTTCATATGGTTTATCTATATGCAGAACCGCTCGTCCCACCTGGAAACAGCTCTCCGACAGGATGAATCGCAGAGCGCAAAGCGCATCCAGCCTACGCTATCGAGCTCCGGCGGACAAGAAGCGCAAAGCAATGACAACCAGGAGACATTAGCCGTTAGCCCAGAACCGCAAAGCGCAGAACAACATACGGGTACAGGTATAGAAACAGATACAAAGGAAGAAGCAGGTGCAGATTTAAAGGCAGGGATAGGTACAGGCAAGGAAAAAGTAAGCAGTCTTCGGCAAGCTCAGCCGAGTCATACGCAGTATGGAGAAAGCAGCAAAGATAAAACAAAAGCAAAAGACAGCCCGTCTCAGACCGATCCGCAGGAGCGGATCAGCAGTAAAGAAGAGGCAAAGGCAGGAACACAGCAGAAAACGCCAAGGGCAGATCGCATCCAGCCTACGATAGCTCCCTCCGGCGAAAAAAATGCACTAAGCGATGAGAGCGCTGAAGAATTAGGGAGACTTCGGCGAGCTCAGCCGAGTCTTGAGCAGAATGGAACAAGCAGTAAATCCATTACCACAAAATCACCCGCTAATATAAAACCTTCTGCCGTCAACACCAAACCCTCAACAGACGAATCTTCTGATAAGATGGCGGATGCAAAGAAAGATATACTAAAGGTCATCGAAAGTCCGTTGACAGATGTTCCAGCAATAAAATCCGAAAGTCCATTGGCAAAAGATGTGATTGAAAAACGCCGTCAGACTGCCACTGCGCCGGCCGAAAATAAGACTGAGGATGTGAGAAAAGCTGTGGCAGGATTACAGTCAGATAAATACGCTCGCCCCCGACCTGAACATTCGATCACCACAGAGGAAGTCGAGGCCTTTATGAAAGGATATATTGAGGCCTATAAGAAATCTGATATAGATCTCTTTATGTCATTCTTTTCAGTATCTGCTATTGAAAATAATATCCTGACCTATCAGGAAATACGCAAGAGATATCAGGCAGCATTCAGGAATGAAATTGAATCATATGATATTAACAAAATGAATATAGAGATCGTCCCGCCTGATGCTCACGTTTCAGGCTTGTTTGTAATTACCCAGTTTATTACATCGGAAAACCTTTGGACAAGATTCAGGGGAAATATCCGTTGGAAAATTACCAGAGAGGATAACGGCCTCAAGATAATCCGTATTAACTATGACTGATTTTTTAGCAGCTATAATCATTATCGCGGTGCTTCTGTTCGGTGCCGTTGAGGTATGGTCCGGAACAGTCATATTGTTTCTCGTTTTTACTATCGGTCTCATCTGGGTTATTCGAAAAGAGTACACTGCATATCAAACGACCGGCCCGGACAAGTTACTTCTTATTACCGGTTTGTGTTTTATCCTGTATACAATTATACAACTTATACCGCTACCACTCTTTTTGCTGAAGATTCTTTCTCAACATACTTTCGATATTCATAATTTCTATTCTTTGGACGAAAGTACGTTTGCACCAATCAGTCTCTAC
>JBFGJU010000261.1:0-2658 GCA_041577035.1 Thermodesulfovibrionales bacterium
CAGAGAGACAACCCCGCCGGTTATCAAATAGTCGAGCGTAATGCTGCCCCGCAAGAGCAGACTCATAAGTGACGTAAAAATTTCTGATACTGCTACGGTTATAAGCAGAAGATATCCGAAATGCAGTTTAAATAATTTATAAGCAAGGTTCGTTAACATTACCTGTGACCTCATCCCTTTCCGCTGAGAAGGAGTTCATGTGTTTTTGATATGTCACGACTCGCCTCATTACGGGTTTAGCTGCAATTATAATGCCATGAAAATTCGGATAGAATTAGCATATAAATAACTGATATTAAAAGATATTGCATAAAACACACCTGACACTGTTTGCATTGAGGGCTGGTAATATATGACATATATTTGACAGAATCCACTCTGGCAATTAACGCCGTGAAAAAGAAGATTTTCACAAGATATTCATATTTAAGAGAGATAATTTAAAAAGGGTGCACAAAAAGGATGAAAGAGGAGTGGTATGGTGAGAAAAGACAAAAATCACAGAAAAACTGTTTTACTATGGCTTCTTGTTATTGGTATAATCTTTTCATCATCTATGATCTATGCTGAAGAAGCCGTCAATACTGCAGAACAAAAACAGGTGACCAGGATGATGCCGGAGGAAAAGACGGAAACCGGACAGTTTCTCAAAGACGACAATGGCAAGAGCGAAGGTCAGAGAGCACCAACATTTCGGGTTTCACTGAACGACAAGTGGGATGCGTTCTTTGTGATCGATTCGCTTCAGACGAATAATGTGCTTGATGATCAGAGTGATAAGAATTATCGGGCCATTTTCGGGATACATCTTTCATTATAAAAACAGTAGCTCTGATTTTTCTTTCATCTTTGAGGGGAAGAAATCTTTTACTTATAATCTGGAAAGGAATCATACTATGAAAGACAGAATGATCTACGCAATATGTCTTATGTTGTTTTTATTCACATTCGGACAGAGCCATGCCGTGGCTGAAACGACAGAATCAGTGACAGCTGAGGGCAGGGCGATATTTACTGACAATATGACTCCTGCTGAAGCCAGGGCAATCGCACTCAATAATGCCCGTCGCCATGCACTCGAAAAAACCCTGAAAATCCGGGAACGGGGAGATGACCTTGTCTATAAAGGTTCTATTGCAGACGAAGTGGTCAATTGGGCAGCCAGGACACACATCAGTGAAGAGAAGATTCTCAAGAGCAGGTGGGATCCACTGACGAGCGGGGGCATGGCATGGTATACGCAGATTATGACTACAATTACGGTTAAAGGGAAAAAAGCGGACGGATCGCTTATGGTGACGGACGTTTCTGTTACCCGGCCCGGACAGGATAAGGGTGATACTGTGTTTCATCCGGGTGAGAAAATCCAGGCGCGGACAAAAGTGAGTGAAGACTCTTATATACAGCTCTTCGGTATTGATCAGCATGGACTGGTATTCAGGCTGTTCCCGGTAGCTTTGACCGCGCAGGAGCTGCTTTCCCCTGGAGAGACGTTCATCTTTCCCACTGAGCATGAAATGAAGTTCGGCCTCAAGATAAGGGTGAGCCCTTTAAAGGGGACTGACAGGTTGGTTGAGTCCATTATGGCTGTTGCCTGGAAGAAGAAAGGCAAATTACTGGAAAAAGAACATATTGATCATGCTACGGTGACTGATATCATGAAAGAGCTTTCCTCGAAGGATCCTGCTGACTGGGCAGTGAAAACATCCAGCTACGAAGTGAAATATTAAGTGCAGAGTTAAGTCGAACCGTGACTCGGCCAATAGCATGAGGGTTACAAAACATGCATGCTACGAAAAGAATTCTGGTCTATCGATTTTTGATCAGGCGGTAGAAGCGATCAATTTTCTTAACGGATACTCCTGATACGTGCTCCAAGTATGCCGGCTTCTTCTGTGCGTCCGGTTTTCATATACAGATCAGACAGATTTTCCAGAATCGGTAAAACATCCGGATGGTCCGGGCCGAGAGAATTTTCCATTATTGCCAGGGCCCGCTTAAAGAGTGGCTCGGCTTGGGTCAATTTCCCCTGTTCTTTATAAACTTCAGCCAGGTTATTCAGACTAATGGCAACATCCGGATGGTCTGCCCCCAAAGCCTCCTCGTCTATAGCAACGGCTCTTTTACAGAGTGGTTCGGCCTCCTGGTACCTGCCCTGTTCTTTATATATAGCAGCAAGTGCGTTAAGGTTTACCGTAACACCGGGATGGTTTTTTCCAAGTGATTTTTCATCTATTTCAAGTGCCCGTTTACAAAGGGGCTCAGCCTCGGCGTATCTGCCCTGTTCCCGATACAGTCCGGCAAGATTATTCAACGAGAGTGATACTTCAGGATGATCTGGCCCGAATGCCTTTTCGCGGATCAATAGTGCCCGTTTAAAAAGAGGCTCAGCCTCTGCATACCTTTCCTGGTCTCTGTACAGACCGGCAAGATTGTCAAGAGCCAGGGAGAGATCAGGATGATCAGAGCCGAGGGCATGTTCACGGATCGATACAGCCTTTTTAAACAGGGGCTCGGCCTTGGCGTAATTCCCCTGGTCCCGGTAAAGCCCGGCCAGATTACTGAGGTCAGTAGAGATAACCGGGTGATCTTTGCCGAGCGTTTTTTCATCAATGGAGAGAGCTCGCTTATACAGGGGTTCAGCTTTGTCATAATCGC
>JBFGJU010000262.1:0-2647 GCA_041577035.1 Thermodesulfovibrionales bacterium
CGTATTATTTCTTTTCTACCAGTCCATGAAGACAGTATCACATGATGGCTAGAGACTATTAGAACATACGATGAAGTTCCAACATTCTTCATGACGTGGCACCTGTCATTTAACTTTCTCAAGCCATAGAGAGCACGGCGGGAAGCCGATTTTATCAAGATTTTCTTCTGTGTACTCCGAGAAAGGCCTGTATTCTGATATTGTGTCACATAAAAACTGCTCATCAAAAAAACTGACAAGCGGTATTGACGCGATAATGTTATACGCGTCGTTAAAGCTCAGAAATGCCTGCAAGAGCATAGGCTCGTTAAAAAACCATGGCCACTGGGGAAACCTCTTACCAAAGATATACAGTTCTGACGGATAGGGAACATTATAGGGAAAGTTTATGTCGTGAATATGAATTTTAACTCCCTTCCGCAATCTCGGCAGCACTTCCAGAAACAGAAAAGCCACATCACTGTCAATTTTTACGATGTGGGTTGAGTCGATAAACAGAACGTCACCGGAATCAAGCTGATCAAAAAAAGACAGGTCAACATTCTGGACTTCCTGTTTCATAATGTCGACATTCTTAATACTATAGAGGGAGTCATAAGGATATGGCTCTATACAGGTCATCTTGAAAGGCTTTCCTATTTTCTCATTCTGTTCCGCGGCCAGCGAACTGTACTTCGTCGACAGGCCCGAGCCGACTTCAATATAGCGCTTTGGCTCTGTATGCCGTATCATGTAATACAACAGCCTGGCATCACCTCTCGTAAATCCCGGTCCGAATTTACTGATTTCAAGATGCTTGTAACTCATTATTTCTGTATATTCGTCAGAGTATGTATCTTCCAGATCTTTCAGAAATTGCTTCATTTCTTCTATGTCAAATGAAACGCCGACCATCTCACTGGGCTTACACCACCGCTTGAGATTTTTTTTCAGATTATCCATTTCCGGCAAAGGAGAATAATAATTAGCCGACGGGAATACACTTAGTCCCAGATCCTTTGAGTCTCTGAGTATTTTCCATACATGTGTATTTAACCCAAAGGCTTGAGCGGCTTTCAGTATGAGCCTGAGCATGATTCCGAGCAGGCTCTCGACGATGCCGCGCAGCATTTTCTTAATGCTATAGAGCGCATTCCATACAGCTTCAGGCGTAACACGTTTAAAATCTGATTTTATGTTTTCCACGATTGCGTTGATGTGGTGTAATTATTCCTGGCCCAATTAATGGTGAGGTCCAAGCCCGTGTGCAAATCTATTTTAGGGCTCCATTTCAATTCTTGCGTCAGACGTCTTACATCAGCAAAGAGCATCGACGGTTCATCTGCTGACGGTGTCAATGCCCCCAGACGAATGAGATCGTTGCCATCCAATTTATCGGCAATTTTAAAAATAATATCTCTCAGTGCCACCGGACTGCCTGAAGCAATGTTCACTGCCCCCTGGAGATCACTATCCAGAAGTTCAACGAAAGCGTCCGCGACGTCCTGAACATAAAGATAATCGCGTATTTGATTGCCATGGGTACACTCAGCCTGTTTATGTGCCAGTAATGAATTGATAACTGACGGGACCAGTCTTTTAGGATGTTCATTCGGCCCGTAAAGAAAAAAGATGCGCCCCCAGGCGCCGCTCAGCTTCGTCTGTTTACAGAATTCGTATAAGATGGTCTGTAAGGCGTGCTTGCAAACTCCGTAGAGGGAATGGGGAGCAAGCGGGGTTATGTTTTCAGAACAGTAACTGTATGTCCAGTCATATTCAGCACAGGTACCTGCCATTACTACTCTCTGTCCTCCATGCACTAAAAAGGATTGCAATAAATCCAGGCTCGCCTGAGTCCAGATTATATTTTCAAGGGCGGTCCAGCATTTTCCCGGTTCCGTGTACCACGCGAAATGGAGTAAATGCGTGGGTTTTATATCTTCGAGAAGCGAGAATACCAGAGATGCATTAAGCAGATCAATTGTATGCCAACGCACCGGACCTTCGGATTCCCCGATAAACTGCGGAGATACCGCGTGTATTTCATAACCTTTCTGGGTCAATATCGGCAGGCAATGACGCCCAATAAATCCTGTAGCACCTGTTATCAAAACTTTCTTCATAAGGGAGAATTGACGTTATTGATATATATTGACTTCGGGGATAAAAACCACGAATTTGCCACCCCATGTACGTATATACGACATCTGTTCCATGATTTCCTCTTTAATGTTCCACGGGAGAATAAGAAGAAAATCGGGTTTAGTTTCTTTGATTCTATCAGGGTGGTAAATGGGTATATGTGAACCCGGTAAATAATGATCCTGCTTGTGAGGATTTCGATCTACCGTGTAATCTATGAAATCTGTCCGGATGCCGCAATAATTAAGAAGTGTATTTCCTTTTGCCGGTGCTCCATAACCCACAACGGATTTGCCACTTCTTTTCGTCTTTATCAAGAAATCCAGGATATCACGTTTTGTTTCCTTTACTTTTTCTTCAAATGTTATGTAATACTCCATATCTGTAAATCCGGCATCTTTTTCCCGCTCAGTCAGGGAAACAACTCTTTGACTTTTTTCCTGTGCTGTATTGTGATCATGACAGGCATAGATCCTCAGTGAGCCACCATGAGTAGAAATCTCATCGACATCAAAAAGAGAAAGCC
>JBFGJU010000263.1:0-2638 GCA_041577035.1 Thermodesulfovibrionales bacterium
AGATATGAGCGGGGACTCTTCAGACTTTCTTGAGTAGCCGGCCTCTCCATGCAAAACAAACGGCTTTTCCCGTACAAGAGAAAGGGATATCCGGATTTTGTCGGCTTCAGCTATGATCTTCATCTTCTCTGATGTGCCTTCGAGTGAGTCATTCCCGACACGCACGAACAGCCGTTTCTCCTGAGCACTGGCAAAACCGAATGCGCCGGTGTCTGTATCGTCTGCTTGATAAAATTTCTTCTTCATAACGTCAGAAACAGCAAAATGAGAAATATAGACAGAGTTTATTCCGAAACGCGACTCGTACGTTCTCTTCTGAATGCCGACGGTGAAAAAGGTGAGTTCATACCCGAACTCTCTTCCTGTGTTATCGAACAGGTGTCCGGTTACATACCACCACTGAATACGGTGGTCTTTTTGATAAAAAAGGTCCTCAGGCAGATGAACGGCATCACCTTGAGTTACATCACGATACTCCTGCCCATAGGCAACAGGAGGAATCCCGGCAGACAGCAGGAGACACATGAATATGATGAAATACGTGCGGGCATTATCTTTCATGATGAAGCCTTCCGTGCTCCGTAAATCGTAGCGATACCCAGGGTCATGGGATAAACAGTCACCTCATGGAATCCAATCTGCTCCATGACTTTCCTGAATTCATGAGGCGAAAAAAACGTCTCTATTGATTTCGGTAGATACGTATAAGGAATGTCGGTTTTGGTGATCATCTTTCCGATCAGCGGGATGACCTTGAAAACATATATTTTATATATCGGCAAAAACCACGATATGTTGGGTGTAGTAAGTTCAAGACAGAAAAACCTGCCTCCCGGCTTCAGAACCCTCTGTACTTCTCCCAATGCGCACACAGTATCATGAATGTTTCTCATACCGAAGGCGGTGGTAACGATATCGAATGAATTGTCCGGAATAGAGAGATTTTTTGCATCTGAAATAATAAAAGATACATTTGCCGTACGGGGGTTGTTTTTGCCTGCTGCAATTCTGAGCATGTCTTCACAGAAATCAGCACCGATAACAGCGCCGTGTGCTCCTGCCTGCCGTGAAAGCAGGAAGGCCAGCTTGCCGGTCCCGGTACAGACGTCAAGAACAGTCGTGCCATCCTGTATTCCTGAGACCTGAACGAGCTTTCTTCTCCATGCATTGTCCAGACCAAAGCTGAAAAATGAGCTTAAGAAGTCAATATGAGATGCTACTGAAGAAAATATGTTCTTGATAAAAATATCTCTATTGCTCATAAGCATCAGAAAATCCTCTTTGTAGGATTGTAGTGCTCACAACACAGGGCACCATCATTTGCTTATATAGTAGTAGCTTCGGGCAGGATCTGCAACGGGGAGAAATAAAATTGCGGACTGTCTTCCGGAATAAAGAAACAATCAATGTGTAAATCTGTAACCTCTGGGATAAAATCTGTCACTCGTTATATCCGGTTATAATCCGACATGTCTTTTCCCGTTCGCCTGGCTTTTTATTTTCTGATACAATGAAACTATGGATATATTGGGTGAAATAGTAAAGGTCGAAAAGGATATTGAACAGGTGTTTCAAAAAGAATTGAAGAAGGCTCAGGATACGCTTGTTCAGGTCAAAGAAGAGGCTGAAAAAGAGCTGAAATATGAGGAAGAAAAGGCTCAAAGCCTCTTAACAGAGTCCCTTGAGGAAAACAGACGGAAAGTCAAAAGAAGGGCAGATGAGGTACTCCTTGAGGCGCGCTCAATTGCAGAAAGTTATAAAGGACTGACTGACGAGGCATTAACAGGGATCGTACAAAGGCATATTATCAGGATTCTTCCTGAGGGGGGCCTTGTAACCTATGATAGTCAGAATGTCCAGGGTTGAATTAGCTGGACCAAAAGGGCTTCTTGAAGATGTAATATCCCTGATGCAGGAGTCCGGTTCGCTCCAGGTGGATAAAGATGAATTCCGCTGTATTGCAAGGGCAGAAGAGCATGCCATACAGTCCGTAATCCCGGATCAGAAAACGATTTCAGAACGGTTTTTTCTTGAGGAACTGAGAAAACAGCTTGAAGAACTTTTCGCCTTCTTCCCTGTATTACCCCTCAGGGTGAGCTACCTTGAGCCACAGGCTATCATTGATACTGTTGCGGAAATGCTTAAAAAGCATGTCCGATACTGCAAAGACCTCCATCTTAAAAAGGAAGCGCTCGACGAAGAGCTGGCTCACCTTGGCCGCTACGGCCCTTTTTTTGAAACGGTAGCGGCTCTCGCCAAAGACAACATGGAAGTGCATGATCTTGATTTTATTGGTGTTACCATAAAAGAGCCAGATGCGATCGAGAACATAAGAGGGCTTCTTTCTCGACTAACAGACGAAAAATTTGAGCTTCTCACAGCCATGGCATCAGATAAATCTCTGGTCGGGGTCATAGCCCTCAAAAAAGAGGAATCAGGACGTGTCAGGCGCGCCCTTGGCGAGGAATATATCCCGGAACTTACGTTTCCTCCTCTGCTCGGCAGATTGAGCTTGGCTGAAAAACTCGCTTATCTCAGGGAAAAAACAGCAGAACTGTCATCAGAAGCCGATGCAATCAATAATGAGTTGCAGCGGTTTGCCCTCCGATGGGGACCGATGTATGGAAAGGTCAGGGAG
>JBFGJU010000264.1:0-2636 GCA_041577035.1 Thermodesulfovibrionales bacterium
AAAGAGCTCGCAACATCCTAAAGCAGATACCGTTCTCCGTCGGTATACTACTCTTCATCACGTCACCCCCACTATTTATCTCCAATTGCATGTGCAACCATTAATCCCCGTAAAAGATCTTTTCATCAACATCAAAATAGATTTTCCCGTTCCGTTCAAACAGCTGAACCTCAGTGGAACCCATGTAATACGGTCCATAGCTTTTCGGTTGAACAAGAAGATAACCGATTTTCTCGTCCTTATACATGACACGCTGCACATGCACTCCCTTATGCAGTTTTCCTCGCGCCATAAAAAGCATCGCATCATCAAATGTTCCCGTTGTCTTCCTTATCTGGACGCTATACGGAACAATGACAACATGGCTTTCAGGATCCTTCAGCAGGACTGCCCTGAAGGTTTCACCGATACCGGCACTGTAGAGATATGTTTCAAAGCTTTTCTGCGGTAATACATCTACGTCCTCCAAACGTATAGAGCTGGCAGAAAATGCACATCCTGCAGAAATGATTAGTAACAATAAAAGATACGCTCTGGCATACTTCATTTATGATTCACCCCCTTTTTAACTGCACACCCATTTCCCTTTTATTTTATCACGTTCAAAGAGAACTGTGGTCACTAATCAGCGAAGAAAAATGCATATCATGATCACATTGTTGAGAGCCTCCCTTTTCCATCGCTCATATGTCTTCGCTATCTGAAATATCATAGGTCTCAATGACATCTATGGTGGCTGTTTCGTTCCTGTCGAGCAGTTCCCGGTATATGAACGGTTTTGTGGAAAGGGGAAGGCTTCTATCTTCATACAGGTCTTTAAGATCAATAGTCTTCATGTCACTCAAAAAAGAGGTAACCCGTGTCATTGGTGTATGATAGTTCCGTATCAAGGCATATCGGACCGTATATCTGAAAGCCCACTTTGGGTGTTCAGAAATCATTCTGATGATCAGTGGTTTTGTTCGCCGCCGATTAACTGCCTTACAAAGATGCCCCTCAGTTATCAACGGGCTCTCCAGACAGGCAGTTATCACCTTCCAATCACCTCTTTCCAGCAAAGCCATAACAACGGTACTACTGGATCTCTTCGCCAGAGCAACCTTGTTCCCCGCCGGCATTGCAGGAATCTTTTCCGTGATAGCATATTCAATCTTCTGCCTCAGATTGATGGGGATATTCTGATCTTTTGTCATGTCTGCAAGGTCAAAGAGTCTGAAATATTTTAATAACGACATTGAGATGTTTAGAGGCGTTTTCGGATTCTTGCAGATGGAAAGTTTAAGACGGTAACTGTCTTTAAACCTGACATCATTAGCAAGTATTCCGAGCACTTCGACACGCGCACTTTTTCTCTTCGCCAGATAAATAGCCATTTCCTCAGAGAGATTTCTATTCAGGACAGCATTCAGAACAACCTCGGAAACAGGATCCCGAACATATTTCCATAACTCTTCGCACTGCGCTGATGATGCTCGGCTTATTCTTTCATCGACCGTCATCATAATATAGTGTAACGCACATAAGATCTCTTTAGTAAAGCAGCGGACACACAAGAATGATCATACGCGATAGAAATGAACCAGCTTAAAGCAGTCAACGGAATCAAACGAATACAGTCTATTGAATAATCTTCTTTACGTGAATCTCCCTGGCAATTTCTGGATCAAGGGCAACGGTTGTCTCATCGATTTGAAGGACACAGGACGGGGTCTTCTGAATGAATTTTATGACACTCCCGGCAGTTATTCCGAGAGAATTCAGTTTGCTGATCCGTGAAGAGTCGGATGGAACGATAAACGTTATTCTTCCAGTGGCACCAACCTCAAAATCACACAGTCTCGTAACGACAGGGGTAATTTCAATCTTAAACTTCTTGCAGCATTCTCCTCTCGGGATTGGTTTGCCATGCGGACAGGTCGGAGGGTGTCCCAGAAATGTACAGACACTTTCGGTAAGTTCCTCACTCAAAATATGTTCCATTTTACATGCATCATCAACGACAGCTTCGACGGGCATTTCAAATACATCAGTGAATAGTCTCTCAGCGAGACGCTGTCTCCTGATGAGACCTTTTGCCTGCTTCCTGCCTTTTTCCGTAAAAAATATTTGGTCATTTTCCAAACGGGCGAGTGCCTTCCTCTTCAGAGTTTCGATAAGCGAATCCGTATCCGGATCATCAGAGCTGATCGAGAAACGGCCAAGTTCGCTATGGCCTTCTTCACCCAGCACCCATATTAACTCCAGAGCCTCCTCAATGCGTTCCTTGTCATGTATTATTGTCATACCTAAATTATATGCTCTCTCATGGGATAAAAAAACTCATAATATCTCTTTCAATATTGAAAAGGCAAAGCAACAGTCATAACTTTCTTAAATGATTTTCTATGTATGGGACACGGACCGTAGGTTTGAAGCCGTTCTAAATGTTCCCGCGTACAGTATCCCTTGTGTTTTCTAAAATTATAAACAGGATAGAACCTGTGATAGGCATGCATTATTGAATCCCTGACATGTTTGGCCACGATGGACGCGGCAGCCACCGAAGCGCTCTTTGCGTCGGCTTTGATCACGGAAACCTGTTCTATCGAAACAGAAGTCAGTTTAACCGCGTCAATAATGAGAAAATCGGGAGAAAC
>JBFGJU010000265.1:0-2615 GCA_041577035.1 Thermodesulfovibrionales bacterium
CTGACTCTTTGACAACAGAACATTATATGATTAATATATATATAAATTATAGTTATATGTAATAACTAGGGCTTTACGCGGACAATCATGAACACAGACATCATGGTCCATACCGGTAACAGAGAACGGCCGGCCGTACTCTTCATTCACGGTCTCGCGATAGACAAGGCCATATGGATCAATCCTTCAGCATGCACGATGTTCAGCGGCTTACTGCCGATTACCGCTCTTCTTTCAAAAAAACCGCTGGAGCAGGATTTCGGCTTCAGCAGAAGACGTCCCGGACCCGCATTTCCGGGCATTACGACCGGTATCTATCCCGAAACATTATTGACCCTGTTTCACGATATGCGGTCATCAGGATACACGGTTGCCACCTGGAGCCAGAAACGGCCGGTAGGGGAAATACACTCTGCAGTAATCGAATTGGGTGAGGTCATAAATTATGTCAGTGAACAGCAGAAAAACAGCATCATTCTGGTCGGGCACAGCAGGGGGGGACTCATAGCGAGGAAGTACCTTATGCAGGGTGATGACCGGGTCAAAGGACTCGTCACCATCAGCACCCCGCATCGGGGCAGCTCTATTGCCAGACTCGCTGTGTATCTGTCTCCGCTCGCACCGCTTATTTCCCCGCTCTTAACACAGGTGAAGTCACGGGGCATGCTCAAAAAAGTACTCAAGCGGACCCATGATCTCCTCGCAAGCAGGGCCGCGGTTGAATTGCTTCCTGATTCGGATTTTTTCAGGTCGCTCCAAGATAAACGATTGAACAACGTGAGATATATGACCATTGGAGGCACAAGCCCTGCTCTGTTCAGTCTCTACCGGTGGAAATGGACGGCATCAGGAAGAGGGGATAAAAAGAAATGGCTGTTACGTCCGGAGACCATTGTTTCTGTGCCGGACATATTCGAGAAGCTTATTCCGAAAAAGATATACCCTCTGGAACTGAAAAAAAATATGGGTGATGGCATTGTATCAGCTGAAAGCTCGTCGATCCCGTGGTGCGACAATCATCATCTGGTTCCACACAATCACGCCGGGATATTGTTCGACAAAAAGGTCATGAAGATGGTCCGGGAGTTTATTGAGGAGATTGGCTAGGATCTCCCTTCTTGTCATCATGATTCAAGGAGCTGAAGCGAAAAATCAGTCTTTAAGCTTCACCAGCATGCTTGCTTAATCACGAGTTTCTGATATACTCGAGTGCAGAGATTAATTATAAGGACCTTAATAAATTAAGATAAGGAAATTCTGTGGAACAAGATCAACGGAAAAGTATAAGAGTGCCCATAGCAGCATCAGCGACGATTTCGTACACCGGAAATGACGGCACGAAGACCATCGACAGTACTGTCGCATGCATTTCCCTTCTCGGCACCGGATTGTATGCTGATTGTATGCTTCCCAGAGGGACTGCGGTAACGCTTGAAATAAGTTTTATACCCACAGACGGATTGTTAAAGACCGATGTGGTGGAAGGCAAAATTCTCAATGCAAACGAGGTCGGAGAACTCTGCTATATATGTGTTGTCTTTAACGAATCAATAAATGAGAAGAAACAGCCGTATTTGCATGATCACCTTCGGAAGATAATAAGCCGGAAAGTGAAGTAGACGATTGAAAGGCCAGGGGATAGCCCTCCGTCGTAGTTGACAGTGTCAGATTTTCTCAAAGCTATTGTTGTAAAGATGTTCATTGCCGCCTGTTATCCACACTTGTGATATACTGAAATTTGAAAGCAGGTCTGTCAGTATTCACAAGGCTCTTTTTTTGCCGAAAAGACGATATCAGACGCGATACGAAGATTAACCAATATACCGTGAAACAGAGGAGGTCAAGATGTTGAAATTCATAAGCAGAAACATTCTAACCGGGCTGGTGACCATTCTGCCACTGGTGCTCACTCTTTATCTTCTCTACTGGTTGGCTGTAACTGCGGAGTCATTGCTGGGTGGGACAATCCTGCGCCTGCTTTCGGAAAACCGGTACTGGCCTGGTATGGGCCTGATAGCCAGTCTGGCATTGGTATTCGTGGTGGGACTGCTCATGCGTACCTATGTAGTTCAACGGTTGTTTGCCAAAGGTGAACAGCTCCTTTACCGCATGCCATTGATTAATACGGTTTATCGGGCAATCCGCGACTTTTTTGATTATTTCTCTCCGACTAAAAAAAAGGAGTTCGAGCAGGTGGTGGCGGTAACGATCGGAGACACCGGCATGAAAGTCATCGGGTTTGTTACGCAGGCGATTCCGAAACGCTTGCCAAAAGACTTTCAGGATGAAGACAGCGTCCTCGTATATTTGCCATTGAGTTATATGATTGGCGGTTATACGTTTCTGATACCCCGGAGCGCAGTCCAGACCCTGGATATGAGTGTTGAAGAAGCTATGCGATTTACCCTGACCGCCGGATTAGCCAGAACATCCACGCATTCCCCTGGCGCTACGCAATAGATAACAAATTGTCTCATAATTTTGTAGTTCTAAGGCCTGCTAAGTACATATCGAAGTGTGGATTCATAAATTCTCGTAAAACAAATTTTGGACGCTGTTTAGTTCTTACCATAGTCCTTGTTCTTTAAATCTGATATAATCTGCGTAGCACAAAC
>JBFGJU010000266.1:0-2603 GCA_041577035.1 Thermodesulfovibrionales bacterium
ACGGTTACCAGCACAAATTTACCTGACTGGGTAAACAACAAAATTGGTTCGTTGAAAAAAGGAAAGGTGAGTGATGTTATCGTTCTGGATGATGGGTTTCATATTTTCCGTCTCGTTTCGGAAAAGGGTCCGATTTATAAGAACTATGACACTGTCAAGGATGAAATCAGAAAGGATCTGTTGTTAAAGAAAAAGATCGATTCATTACCGGTAACAGAATGGCTCAGGCAAATTCGCAGTGAGGCAGTCCAGATCAGATGATCTTCTGTTGAGCACCGTATAACTATGGAAACTATTGACATTAAAATATTGGAAGCAAGAAAAAAGCCTCTCACTCCTGAAAACCTCAATTTTCTCGGCGATCTCTATCTGAAGAAGCAAGAAACTGATACAGCGCTCGATTACTACCACAAGGCTGTGGAGCATTTATCATATGTTCAGAAAGACAAAAAACTGGCAATCCTTAAGAAGATAATTAAAATAGCGCCATCTGAACTCAAGGCTTATGCAGGAATCATTGATCTCTTTGCACGTTTGGGTATCGTTGCTGAGGAAATCAAATATTCATATGTTCTCGCTGATCTGTATCATAAAAAAGGCCAATATGACCGTGCTCGTCTCCTCTATGAAAGGATTCATGAACTGGAACCTCACAATAGAATTGCTGAAAGTTATCTCCAGACACATCGAGAAAAAGCAGAAACCAAAGAGCTTCCGGATAGCCTGGAATTATTGGGCAATGAACCATCCAGTGTTGTTTCTGACACCGGCGATATGAAGACCGTTCCTGAAGAGACATCTGAATCTCCCGATCTTTCCGAAGAGAAAAATGACAGCATCGAGACGAGGACCGTGGTCGAAGTGAAAGGCAGGGCTGCTGAGGGCATCTTTACGGCAACTATAGAAGGGGCTCCGGTGCGAAAACCCGTTCAGGAAAAGCGCCCGATGTACATCCCGGTTAAGAAAACCAAATATCAGCGAACGATTGAGTATGGCAGGAACGTTTTATCGATTCTGGGGGATAGAATTAACAGAAAAATGGTTGCGTATGGCGGTGTTGGTCTGTTCTGTGTGCTGCTTCTCATACTTTTTTTCCCCACGATAAGAAAAAGCCTGAAACCGACGGAAGAATCTGTCAGGGAGAGGATTGAAGCGGTCTGGATAGACAATAATGTGCTTATGAAGACTGACAATTATGAAATAAATATAACGATGCTGACAGATGAACTGCTTGAGAGGGATGAAGTTCTCAGAATGATAGACGCAGACACGAAAATGAATTATGATTTTTTTACGATTTCCGTAACGCCTCTTGAAGGCTGTCTGCCTGAACGTTTTGCATCATCACCTCATTCTATGATTTCGCTTCTGGATGACAGAACGGCAATACCGCTTGCCGAAACCGACTTAAAGAAGCTCAATAGAGTAATCTATAAAACAGACATTTGCAACAGGGAGTTCGCACCGGTATTTGTCAGGTTTTATGTGAACAAGCACAAAGAAATACGTTCATCTGCTTTGTCCATTAGAGGCCTCGAGAAAGGAGATCCGTTAATTATCGAATGGTAATACAGAGAGACCTGAGACATTTCAGTGTAGTGCTTATCACTGCGTGCTTTCTCTTTTTTATCCCGGGAGATTCTTTATCAAAAAATGCTGTAGTGCATGAGCCGGAATCTGGAAGGTCTGACGACAAAGATTTCTTAAGGGTAAGAATTAAACGTGATATATCACTTGACGAGCTTATCACGAACGCTGGCTATGATATCGATGATGAAAGCATCACGCTCTTTCTGGAAGACTTCGCGCGCGAGAATGAACAACTCAAGAGCCTCAGTAAATTACGAAAGGGTGCGGTGGTCAAACTTCCCCTCAGATATATGAAAAAAAAGACAACCCTCATGGAGTCTTTAGCCCAGATACCTGAGGCTGTTAAAAGAAAGCGGGAAACGCCGAAGACTCCCGTTGTGCCCATAAAGAAAGCAAGCAAAAGTCCTGTTACCGCAAGAAAAACACCAGCCTTGAACAGAGAGGTCGTCTTAAGAAATGTAAAGATGCTCGCTGATTTGTTTAATAACCGCATGGCTGTAAAGGATGAGGGATTTAAGATATTCCAGATAAATAAGAAGAGCGAAGTATCTCTTGACACTACTTTTTTCCCTCTGCTGCAGGTAAATGACAGGCGTATCCTGGTCATCGATTATTTGGGCATACTGCCGCATGAAGTAAGAGATATGGTTGAGTTGGCATGGCCTGAGTATCGGATTGTCAGTAATGGCGGGAACGATGATCTTAAACATATTGTAGGTAGAATACTCGATGCTCTGGGATATAAGGTAAGCAGAAACAAGCGGATTCTGATCGGCGGGAAGACACAGATAGAATATCTTTCGGATTTTCTGGTATATCCCGAAGAGAAGGGCATTCTCGAAGATGATCTCTTTGTTATAAGTGTCATTGAGTCAAAGAACTACGCAAGTCCGGAAGTTCTTGTGGATCTGTTGGACGGCAAGGGTATCCGTCTCCTTGAAATGTATCAGGACAAGGACACCGATGAGTACAGGGCGAATACGAGCATTACGCATATAGAACCGGGACAAGGC
>JBFGJU010000267.1:0-2578 GCA_041577035.1 Thermodesulfovibrionales bacterium
CAGGTGACTGGAGTTCAGACGTGTGCTCTTCGATCTACTGCGTCTATGTCGGTACAATCACTGATGTATTCCTCTTTCTTCAGCCCATAGCCGATGAAACCATCCCGACGGTTCATATACAGTTTCTGGTTGGCAACAGCAACCTGTGAAATCTGAATGGTGTCGAAATTGCGAATCATGGTCTTCCGTTCTCGTCCCTTTCCGTATGTCATGATAAGATTCTCAAAATAGGCAATAGCGTAATTAACAAGATTTTTCAGATCATATCTGACCTGCTTGATTTCACTTTTCAGCTCCTTGATAACCTCATCTGCCTGAAAGGAATCGTATCGGGAGATTCGTTTGATTTTGATTTCCGTCAGTTTGATGATATCTTCCTCGGTAATTTTTCTGAGAAACTTATCTTTATAGGGACCAAGCCCTTTACTAATCGCCTGAATTACGGCTTCCCAGGTTTCACACTCTTCAATGTCCCGATAGATTTTTTTTTCGATAAATATTTTTTCTAATGACGAAAAGTGCAGCTTTTCCTGTAGTTCTTCAAGCTTGATTTTCAGTTCACGTTTCAGCAGCCCGGTTGTGTGATTTGTGGTTATTTTCAGGATTTCATTTACGCTGTAAAAATGGGGTTTATCATCGATTATGACACAGGCGTTGGGTGATATTGAAACTTCGCACTCTGTAAAGGCGTAGAGGGCATCAATAGTCATGTCAGGAGAGACGTGACTCGGCAGCTCGATCACTATCTCCACGTCTTTAGCGGTGTTATCAACCACCCGTTTGATCTTGATCTTGTTGTTTTCACTGGCTTTTACAATTGAAACCATTAAACTCGTCGTTGTGGTGGTGTACGGTATATCGCGGATAACCAGTGATTTTTTCCCGGTATTTTCTATTCTGGCTCTGACACGGATTTTACCGCCGCGCAGGCCATCATTATAACCGGAGACATCAACCATTCCACCGGTTGGAAAATCCGGAAATAGATTCGTTCTGTTTCCGCGCAACACATCTATCGAAGCCTCAAGCAGTTCAACAAAATTGTGAGGCATAATCTTTGTTGACAAACCAACGGCGATTCCATCCGTACCCTGTGCCAAAAGGAGTGGAAATTTTATCGGTAAAAGTACCGGTTCTTTTTTTCTGCCGTCATAAGAGAGTCGCCATTCGGTGATCTGGTTATTAAAAGCGACGTCAAGGGCAAACCGGGAAAGACGGGCTTCTATGTAGCGGGCTGCAGCGGCTGAGTCACCGGTACGGATATCTCCCCAGTTTCCCTGAGTATCGATGAGCAGCTCTTTTTGCCCCAGGTTAACCAGTGCATCTCCGATTGCAGCATCACCATGAGGATGGTACTGCATGGTGTGTCCGATGATATTTGCCGCTTTATTAAAGCGTCCATCGTCCATCTGTTTCATTGAATGGAGAATACGACGCTGGACAGGTTTTAAACCGTCCAGCAGGGCTGGTACCGCACGTTCCAGGATGACGTACGATGCATATTCCAGGAACCAGTTGCTGTACATTTCCGAAACATGAAGAGCTTCATGCATATCGTTGTTGCCACCGGATCTCTCTTTGGATTTTTTCTTCTGTTTTTTTTCTTTCGGCATGTTCTTACGCTAAATCCTTTTCAACCTGAAGATTGTCTATAATAAAACGTTGCCGGTCAGGAGTATTTTTCCCCATATAATAGCTGAGCAGCTGGATGATTGAATCTTTCTGGCCCAGCAGCAGCGGCTGCAGGCGAATATCGTTACCAATAAACTGTTCAAATTCCTGGGGTGAGATTTCCCCCAATCCTTTAAAGCGGGTTATTTCGGGGTTTTTGCCTAATATATCTATGGCTTTCTGTTTTTCTTCTTCACTGTAACAGTAGAGAGTCTCTTTCTTGTTGCGAACGCGGAATAGCGGTGTCTCCAGGATGTGTATGTGGCCATTCTTGACAAGGTCGGGGAAAAACTGTAAAAAAAATGTCATCAGGAGCAGACGTATGTGCATGCCGTCCACATCGGCGTCAGTAGCAATGACGACATTATTATACCGCAGATTCTCAATGTCATCTTCAATATTCAGGGCATGCTGCAACAGATTGAATTCTTCATTTTCGTAAACTACCTTTTTCGACAGGCCAAAACAGTTAAGAGGTTTGCCCCGGAGGCTGAAGACGGCCTGAGTTTCGACGTTTCGGGACTTGGTGATTGAACCGCTGGCAGAATCGCCTTCTGTAATAAAGAGTGTGCTTTCGTAACGCTGCTCTCTCTTTTGATCGTTATAGTGGATACGGCAATCACGTAACTTCTTGTTATGAAGATTGGCTTTTTTTGCCCGCTGGTTTGCCAGTTTCTTGATGCCGGCAATTTCTTTTCGTTCACGTTCGGACTGAAGGATACGCTTCAAGAGCTTTTCTGCACTATCCGAATGTTTGTGCAGGTAGTTGTCGAGTTCTTTCTTAACGTAATCGTTAATAAATGTCCTAATCGTAATTCCCGCAGGACTAATAGTAAGGGAACCCAACTTTGTCTTGGTTTGAGATTCAAAGATCGGTTCCTGTATCCGTATGCTGATCGCAGCTACA
>JBFGJU010000268.1:0-2571 GCA_041577035.1 Thermodesulfovibrionales bacterium
CCTGTTCCGCCAGTTATGTCTGGTTTCGTCTTGTCTGTTTTTTCCCATGATAACTTGATGAACTATAGTCCGATTTCTTAATAGGTATTTCTTACCGTCTTTAACTTGGTATTCCCCTGCATGCTCTCTCCACGCCTGTTCAACACATCAACCTCAAAACCGGGATACAGCGGTCTAAACCGTGTGGTCTTCCAGGTCTCAACCGTCATGTCATTTCTTGAGGCCTTTTCATATGTATAAAAGTCCGGGATTCCGGTAAGATCTCCCCGGATATCACGGCCATAGGACGTGAGAATGCGCACATTGAATCCCTCGATATTCCTTATCCTTTGCTCTATGTGTTTAATCTTGGCCATATCGTACTATACAGCCTTTCATATGAAGAACACTGTTATAGCGTAGTTCCGGTTCACCATACGTCATTTAATTATAACGATTATATTGATTATAATCAAATAGTTAAACGCCTAAACATAAACTATAACATTATACTTTCGTCAGCCATGAATGCATGGATTTCATTATAACGCACAACCGTAGACTTTTTCAGATTGTTTAACTAACCGGAGTCGTCTCTGGTATTTTGACAACGGCTTCACCGGTAATGACTACCTGTCCATGGTCTTTCTCACATACCGTGCTCAATGTAACAATCGGCTTGTCTTTTCTTATTTTTATTATTTCAACTGTGGCTGTAACTTCCTCACCGATAAAAACAGGCGACTTGAATATCAGCGTCTGCCCCAGATAGATCGAGCCTTTGCCCGGAAGTTCCATGCCTATTAATCCGGAGAAGAGACTTGCAACGAGCATGCCGTGGACAACAGGCTGCCCAAAAACAGAGGCCCTGCCAAATGCCTCATTCAGATGAAGTGGATTCCTGTCCAATGACAGTTCTGCAAAATGCATCACGTCTGCTTCAGTGAATGCCTTGCGGATCGATGCACTCGCGCCGATTTTTAAATAATCAGACAATTTCTATTTTCCAGTCTTGATTTACCCAGAGACATATTATATCCATTTCAGGATACCGCTCATTCAGCAGGTGCATGCCTTTGTGCAACTGCTCTATTTGTTCTGTTCTGTCTGACTTATTTCCTGCGCAATCGTGATGACCCGAGAGCGCAATGATCCTTGAGTGATGATGATGCAGGGAAATGGAAATTTTATTCAGGATCATTGTAATGGCTTTTTCATTACTCCCGGCTGAGAGGATCTTACACGGGCTCACCTCAGTAATGCAGTCGACATATGATACATTATACCGATCTTTCAGAAACTTAATTATCGGTTCCTGTACCCTGCCATCCATACAGTGTACTGATGTCATGAATGTCATGTCATCCATACCATGGGAGTACCGAGTCTATGCCGAACAAGCTGGATAGTTTTTCTTCTGACCTGTTCCCGTCTATCAAAAAAATTCATCATATACATAATTCGGCTCAACGAAAAGCGACCTTCAATACAATTTTTCCCACAACCCTGCCGGTTTCACTGCGTTCATGTGCCTCACGGACACGATCTAAAGGATAGATCTTTTCAATTACAGCAACGAGCCTGCCATTTTCTGCCATTTCCCTGAGGATCGCGAGATCTTTTGCGTTTGGTTTCACTAATACCTTTTTCATTTTTTTGGTGCTGATGATGTTCATCATCGGACCCAGAATCAGCGTTTGAAACGTGGGCAGGGTTGAAACGTATGTTCCTCCAGATGTAAGCGTTGCTCTGACGTTCAAAAACGATTGATTGCCCACAGCGTCAAAAAAGATGTCATAGGTATTTCTTTCTTTATGAATATTTTCACGGGTATAATCAATGACGCTGTCTGCGCCCATATTTTTTGCCAGTTCAAGGTTTTTTGTGCTGCACACACCGGTAACCCTGCATTCAAGAGCCCTGGCAATCTGCAGGCCTGCAAGACCAACGCCCCCTGAGCAACCATTAATCATTACATGGCATCCGTTCCGGAGGCGTCCCTCATACAGCAAAGCCTGATACGCAGTCAGTCCGACCAATGGAAGAGAGGCTGCTTCTTCAAAACTTAGGTTTTCGGGCTTCAACCCAATTTCTTCGTTATTTACTTTGAGAAATTCTGCGTATGTCCCGCCTTTGAACGCGTTTACCATCCCCCAGACAGCATCTCCTGTCTTATAGCCGGTGATCTGACTTCCCACCTCAGCGACAATACCGGCATAGTCTCCTC
Organism: Thermodesulfovibrionales bacterium; assembly: GCA_041577035.1. Lineage (GTDB taxonomy): Bacteria > Nitrospirota > Thermodesulfovibrionia > Thermodesulfovibrionales > UBA6898. The sequence continues at coordinate 2,207 of JBFGJU010000268.1, forward strand.
CCAAAATACTGGGTGGTTTCCTCCCGGTCAATACCTTAGCGTCACCTCGTCTGATCTTCCAGTCCACGGGATTTACTGAACAGGCGTGAACGCGAATCAGTATTTCATCATCTGTTATCTTTGGCCTTTCCACATCCTGCACATTCAAAACTTCAACTGATCCATATTCGTGTGTGACAATTGCCTTCATAAATTTTCAGTGTCCCTTTGACGAGCTGTTTAGATTTTATTACTTTCACTCTGTATGCGCTCATCCATCCCAGCAATACTTTTCACCGTAATGGTTGGTTCGATTTCCCATGGATCAAAAATGGCATCCGTCGAACGCTGGACCCATACCGCACGCATGCCCGCTGAAACCGCCC
>JBFGJU010000269.1:0-2571 GCA_041577035.1 Thermodesulfovibrionales bacterium
TCATAGAGGCTCATGTCGGCCAGTTCAGCGCATATACTGACCCCGTCACTATCAAAGAATTTCTCGCTTGTTATTCTTTCGTTTGTATTCCACAGATCTTCTATCGACTGCAGTATGATTCCCTCGGCAAGCTTCTTTATTCCCATCGGAATCTCCTTTCACCTGTTTGACACGTACCCCTTGAATTCACATTATGCCTCGCATTCATAACATAAGAAATAAGAAAAAAAGACCGTATCATCCTTACTGAATAAGTGTTTTCTGTTCATTTCCCTGCTCAAGACCATTGTTAATACGGTAGATCTTACAGGCCTCATAGTTTTTACCACAAAACTCGACAACCTCTTTAATCGTAGAGCTTGTCAATCGATTCACAAAGCAATTGTCAAAAGGCTTTTCCACAAAAGGACAGATGGTATCTCCGATCTGCCTTCCTCTTTTCATCATCCCATCCTCAACCGTGCACCTTGACCTGGCTTCTCTTATCCGCTCTTACAATAATCGCTGTTATATCCTTCATACACATGCTATACACAAAAAATATGCCAGAGCATGCTGATGCCAATGAAATTATATTATTCTCACAAAAATAAGGGGTTAAGAGAAGCCAGAGAAAAAATAACTAAGATTCTGTTATGGGAAAAACCGTGGCATGTCACAATAGTGTGACAGGCAACACTGTGTCATGTCACGACAGACTTATCTCTGAGAAATGATCCCGGATTGATCTCGTCGTATAGGTGAACGCATGGTGATCATAATACAGGGATCTGCTGTCTTCAGATGCTTACTGCACACTGTTGCGGGAAATTTGATATTCTTCAAGCTTTCTGTAGAGCGTTCGTCTGCTCATTCCGAGCAGCCGGGCAGCCTTTGCCTTGTTCCAGTCTGTTTTTTCTAGTGCCGCGAGGACCTTCTCTCTTGAATCAGTTTCACGTTCACTTTCAGAAGACGCCTCCGCATCAAAGGAATTTCGTATTTCAGCAGGCAGATCATCAACAGTAATGGTTGCGTGCTGGCATACGATAAAGGCGTGTTCAATAGCATGCTCCAGTTCCCGTACATTCCCGGGCCAGTGATAACCCATAAAGAGTTTGAGGACATCATCTGACACTGACACCAGCTTTTTCTTCAGGGAATCATTAAAACGCTTTATAAAATAAGTAACCAGAAGCGGAATGTCCTCTTTCCGGTCCCTGAGCGGAGCCAGATTGAGTTCAACGACCTTTAGCCGGTAATAAAGGTCTTCGCGATAGTCTCCGCGTTTTACTTTCTCGAGGAGCGGCTGATTCGTGGCCGCTATCACCCTGACATCAGTTTTCATTGTCCTGGACTCGCCGACCCGTTCAAATTCCCTTTCCTGTAACACCCTGAGCAGACGCAGCTGCATTCTCGGGGACAAATCCCCGATCTCATCAAGAAAGATGCTTCCGCCATGAGCAAGCTGAAAACGGCCAATCTTATTGTGAATAGCGCCGGTAAACGCCCCTTTAACGTGTCCGAAAAGCTCACTTTCAAGGAGGTTTTCAGACAGGGCAGAGCAATTTACCTTGACCAGAGGAGATGTGCTGCGTTCGCCACGGTGATGAATCGCCTCGGCAACCAGCTCTTTGCCCGTACCGCTTTCACCCGTAATGAGTACGGTTGTCTGAACATTCGCAAGGTTGTCTATCATTTCATATATTTTCTGCATCTCCCGGTTCTTTCCAACCAGATTGTGAAAATGATGCCGTTCCTCCAAATCCCGTTCAAGAGCAGCGATTCGCGTTTCATCTCTCACCACCAGTACAGCGCCGGTAAAATTGCCAAGATTATCAGACAGCGGAGATGTATTGATGGTCATAATCTGATGCCGGGAATTATCATTCCTGCATTCAATACGATTGAGCTCGACCGGCTTATGTTCCTGAATGGTCTCCGTCAGGGCCTTAACACACTGGCCAGTACAGGGGTGCTGCATGGAATGAAATAATGTGCCGATACTTTCTTGAGAAAATCCGCAAGCAGACATGGCAGCATCATTCATCTGCGTAATTCGGAGATCCTTATCAACCGTAATAATCGCGTCTCTGACGCTTCTAAAGACAGCCTCGAGGTTTGAGCGATACCGTTCACGTTCATCCGCGACGGCTTTATACTGCAGGGCCATCCCGGCAACGCGGAGGATATCTTCTTTATAAATCGGTTTGGTCAGATAGTCAAAAGCGCCATGGCGCACGGCTTCCGACGCCGTCTCAATATTCGGATTGCCGGTGATCATTACAATCGGGCAATTGATCCGCCGCTTTTTCACTTCACGCAAAAAATCAATGCCCGATTTTCCTCGAAGAATGATGTCAGCGTAAATCAGATCAAAATCTGATGTTGATAATAAGGCAAGCCCTGTATCAAAATCTTCGGCAGTAGACACTTCATATCCTTCATCGGAAAGAAACGTGTTAAAGGTGTATCGAATGCTCTTTTCGTCATCTACTACAAGTATTTTGCCGTTCATGTTATGATCCTGTCCGATTTCATTTCTTCATGATGATTTATGTCGCTTGCAGGAAGATCAACCATGACCCTGGTAAA
>JBFGJU010000270.1:0-2539 GCA_041577035.1 Thermodesulfovibrionales bacterium
AGACTTTTGAAAAAAACAGCGGGACCTATTTTAGGTATATGGAGCCTCTCTTTGTTGAAGAGGAATGCCTGCAATGTCATGCACAACATGGCTATAAGCTTGGCGATATACGGGGAGGAATCAGTGTTACGTTCAGTCTTCAGGACGTGAAAAATGTTCAAAAAAAGAATACTCTTATTATCGTGCTGCTTGCGATCGTCAGCACCTCGATCATACTGGGCTTAACCGGCCTCTTTACCGTTCGTTTGATGAGACAGGTTTCTGAAGGTCGCAGGAAGATTGAAAAGATGGCGATAACAGATGAATTGACCGGGCTCTATAATAGAAGACACATCATAATGAGATTCGAGGAGGAATTCGAACGGGCAAAGAGATTAAGCACATCTGTCTGCTGTATCATGCTTGACCTGGATAACTTCAAGCAGATAAATGATACCTACGGGCACCTTGTCGGAGATGATGTTTTGCGGGAGACAGCACGGCTGTTACAGGACTCCATACGCACTTATGACGTAATCGGACGGTATGGCGGAGAGGAATTCTTAATTATACTGCCTGATACGGATTCTGAGGAAACAAGGATTTTTGCCGAAAGAATACGGTCGGTCATTAAAGTAAGCAAGGCCATAAAATCACTTCTTACTCATGGCGATGCGGTCTCTGTTAGTCTGGGGACTACTTGTATAAGGGAAAGCGATAGTCATATAGATGCACTGCTCAAAAGAGCTGATGACTGTCTCTATCAGGCAAAAGCATCAGGGAAAGACCGGGTGGAATACTCCTGAATTCTTTTTAAGGCGATTCCTCCACAAAGAGCCCGGTACTGAGATACCGTTCCCCCCGATCCGGAAGGATGACAACTACCGTCTTATTTTTCCCGAGTTTTTTGGCAACCCTGAGCGCAGCCCACATGGCAGCGCCGGATGAAATGCCGGTTAGCAATCCTTCCCGTCCGGCAAGGATACGTGTTGTATCAGCCGCATCACGTTCAGTCACAGGAATGACTTCATCATAAATGTTCGTATTCAAGACACCCGGATAAAATCCTGCTCCGATCCCTGCAATTTTGTGCGGTCCCGGTTCTCCGCCGGATAATATGGCAGACGCCGCTGGCTCCACCGCTGCAATCCATATGGCAGGATTTTTTTCTCTTAATACTTCGCCCGTGCCGGTGATCGTGCCGCCCGTCCCAACTCCCGCAACAAATCCATCAGGCGCTCTTCCAAGGACATTGAGAATTTCGAAGGCAGTGGTCCTGCGGTGTATTTCAGGGTTTGCAGGGTTTTCGAATTGCATTGGCATAAAATAATCCGGATTTTTTTTGTATAGTTCCTCGGCCCTGTTTACAGCGCCCATCATGCCTTTCTCAGCCTCTGTCAAGACAAGTTCAGCCCCGTACGCTTCCAGCAACTGTCTGCGCTCCACAGACATTTTTTCAGACATCGTGAGTATGAGTTTATAGCCCTTCACAGCAGCGACCAGCGCAAGCCCGATACCGGTGTTGCCGCTGGTTGGTTCGATTATTGTCGCGCCGGGTCTCAATCTTCCCTCCTGTTCGGCAGATGCAACCATGGAAAAAGCGATACGGTCTTTTACTGATCCGCTCGGATTCTGTCCTTCCAGTTTTGCCCATATTTCGGCATCTTCAGAATCGGCTATATGCTTAATTTTGACTAAAGGGGTGTTGCCTATGAATTGAAGAATATCCTTATGTAGGTCCACGAGAAACCTCCCCTGCTGTTTTAAAAAGTATAGCACAGGAGAAATTTTTCGTATCCCGGTTTTATGACCGGAAAAGCACTGCTAGGGAATTTCTTTCCGTGAGAATTTTTCTCCTCTTTCCCCCCGGGTCTTTTTGAAGCGGTCTTTTCTTGTCTCGGAGATGATTTTTCTGATTTCGCGCTCAAAGTTTATTCTGAAGATAATCAGTTTTGCCTGCTGTCCAACAGTGAGGACGCTTTTCATCTCTTCCCATTCGCGGTCCTTCAGTTCCTGCAGTTCGCGGTGGTTCTGTTCAATGGTATTCATAAGCCTGCTCAGCGTTGCATCATCATGGATCTCGATGCCCTTTTTCAGTTCTTGCAGGTTTTTGCGGATATCGTGCTGGATCTCTGAACGTTTTTTATCGTATTTGTTCATCAGAGGAAACAGAAGCGCAGCAGAGTTTTCATCCAGATCCAATGCCTTGGTCAGTTTCCATATCTTAATAGTTTCAATCCTCTGTCTTATCTTTTCGCGATTTTCTTTAGAAATCGGACTGCCGAGATCATCTCCGCCAGGTCCAAAACACTGTCCTTCGACTGCGATCGCACCTACAAAAAAGAGACTAAACAAAATTGCCATCATGCTTTTTTTCATATTACACCTCCGTTTTTATTCAGGGCTTCGAGTGCCTTATAAAGGCTGTTCAATTCTTCCGAGCTCAAAGAAGAAAGTTCCTTATGATAGGAATCTGTATCATACGACGATACATACTGATCTATAGTATCCCCATTCACGATCAGGCCTTCAGAAAAGCTGATCAGGGCTTCCTCATCAA
>JBFGJU010000271.1:0-2530 GCA_041577035.1 Thermodesulfovibrionales bacterium
TATGATTCTTTCAGCTCTTGATAAGTCGGGGGGAATCAGGAGCAAAGCCGCGGCTTTGCTCCTGATTCCCCCCGACTTATCAAGAGCTGAAAGAATCATATTCTTTTCCATATCATGAACCATTTCATTCAAATTAACACCTGCCAAAGGTATATCGAGTATTTTACCTGTCGTGTCAGAGGCTTTATCAGATTTGTACGACAGTGCTTCATGACTGATGCCTGCTGTACCACGGAACTCTTCAGGCAAATCCGATAACTCTATGGAATCACCACCCGCCAGGACCGTTAGCCGCTCTATCACATTCTCCAATTCCCTGACGTTCCCGGTCCATTCATAGTGCATAAGCCGCTCTATTACATTCTTGGCGAACCGCAATGGTTTCCTTTTTCGCTTCTCTGCATACTCAGTAACAAAGTGATCAAGCAGTAGTGGAATATCTCCGGTTCTCTGTCTCAGAGGCGGGATATGAAGCGGAATAACGTTCAGCCTATAAAACAGGTCTTCCCGAAATCCTCCTTCCTTCGTAAGCTTCTCAAGATCTGTGTTGGTCGCGGCAAGAATGCGCGCATCTGTCTTGATTGTCCTGGTCCCTCCTACTCTCTCGAATTCCCTTTCCTGGAGTACCCTCAGCAATTTGACCTGCAGCGACGGATCCAGTTCAGATACTTCATCAAAAAATAAGGTTCCTCTGTTGGCAAGCTCAAACCGGCCAACCCGCGTCTGTGACGCACCGGTAAATGCACCCTTCTCATGTCCAAAGAGCTCTGACTCCAGAAGGTCCTTTGGTATAGCTGCGCAGTTAACCGCCACAAATGGTCCCTCGGAACGCGCGCTGTTAAAATGAAGGGTCTTCGCAACAAGTTCCTTCCCGGTTCCACTTTCACCGGTAATGAGTATCGTACTGTCTGTTTGAGATATCTTTTCGATTAACTCGTATACCTTTCTCATCCCGGGAGAATCCCCTATGAGTCCCTTGAAGTTATATTTTCTTTTTAACTGTTTCTTGAGCATGATATTTTCTTTATTAACATGTGAAATCTCAATTGCTCTTTTGATAACAATCATCAATTCATCCAATACAAACGGTTTTGTCACATAATCAAATGCCCCTATTTTCATTGCCTCTACAGCAGTCTGTATGGATCCATAGGCAGTAATTAAAATGAAGGGTATGGTATTGTTTGCTGCGGATAATTGCTTTAATATATCCATCCCGTTAATGCCGGGCATCATCAGGTCGCACAGTATAACATCGAAATGGCTGTCTCTTAAGAGCGCTAATCCGCTTTCACCGTCCTTGGCAGCTTCCACCTGTAGAGCATTCTCCTCAAGAAATGTTGTAAGAACATTTCTTATCGTTTCGTCATCATCTATTATCAGGATTCGATGCATACGCAATTGTACCCCATGGGCAGGGGAACGTCAACAAATTGACAATGATTAATGTGCCTTCTGTCACGATGGAACGAAACGCGGTCTTAAGGCCAGCTCTCGATATGCAGAAGTGGATCTTTTATGATAAAAAGCTGGCTGAACTATGGCATAAAAGCGGACAGGAATACAGCTGTGACTGAACTCCATCAGTTTTCAATCCGAGGATGACAGGGCCTGTTTCCATTCGTCAACAGTATTAATATTTTCCCATGCCGATGAAATTGTTCCGGGTATTTCTGGCGTGATCACCTTGGGGTGTTCTGCAATTTCCTGCAGCCGGGATTTACCCGTCCGATTGATTGATTCAACAAAATCGAAAATCATGGGTTCATAACACGCACCGGTCGTTTCGGCATGCTGTTTTCCTTTTAGTTGCGGCAAGATCGCCCAGATACCCGGCTTCCTCTGGCGTAAAAGCCAGTTCCACGCATCTTCATGCATAAAGGGCATATCAACCGCGGAAATAATCCATGTGCTATCCGGAGCCCATCGGAACGCACTCAGCAGACCTGAAAGGGGACCGGTTGATCCGTCGATATCAGGAAGCATATCAACGTTTCGCAATGATTCCGGAAGATCTGTCTTACCCAGCAGGACTGTTTTTTTTGTCACCTTTGAGAGGATATCAAAAGACCGTTCGATGAGCGTTACGCCGTTGATTTCGAGCAGGGCCTTTGTTCTTCCCATCCGCGTACTCTTCCCGCCAACGAGGAGCCCTCCCTTTATCAAGCGCTTTGAGTACATTGAGCTCATCTGCGTATAAATATATTCGAGAAAAATGTCATAATTTCTGTGATCTCCCTTATGCACCAGCATGGTATCACCTGCATGTTTTGTTACCCGGGATATTTCTGTCACAATATGTATTCTTGGAATAGGTGTATCCTTATATCCTTCAACCAGTATGAGATCTAGACTGCGGGGAACCCGGTCCAGGGCAGCAAAAATATCTGCCTGCTCTTGCGGATACCGGGCAAATCCCTGCCGGTCATCGGTTGCACAGACAAAGTCTGCCCCGGCGCTGTAGAAGCGCGCGGTATCTTTGTTCTCACGGTCAATATCAATAGTATGATGCGTATGTTTCAGAACCCCA
>JBFGJU010000272.1:0-2521 GCA_041577035.1 Thermodesulfovibrionales bacterium
ATTCATTATAAAATGGCTTCATGAGAAAACACGGCGTTTCTATGCTTTTCCTTTTTTTTGTCGTGATCATGGTTTCATGTGCGACCACATCTGCGCCATTATCTCAAGAAGCAATCATTGAAGAAGGTATGGTTCTGATCCCGCGTGGCTGGTTTTCCATGGGATATGATGATGGTGAATTTAACGAAAGACCGATTCACGAAGTGTTCCTTGAACCCTACCTGATAGACCGTTATGAAGTCTCTGCAGCGGAGTTCGCTCAATTCCTGAATGAAAAAGGAAATCCCGACAACCGTTATTTTTTACACGACGAATATGCAACAGTAATTGGGGTGAAGAACATAAACGGCAGAGACGTGGAAGCTGAGAACGAACCGGATAAATACATACCGAGAAAGGGCCTCGAACATTATCCTGCAAACAATGTCTCGTGGTATGGAGCGGATGCCTACTGCAGATGGAAGGAAAAACGCCTTCCATCTGAAGCTGAATGGGAAAAGGCAGCACGGAGTGTTGATTTAAGAATATATCCGTGGGGCAATGTACAGCCTGACGATACAAAAGCAAGATTCAATCAGAAGTGGGCTATGCATGGGTTGAACGTCCTGCTCCCTGTTGATGCATTGCCTGAGGGAAAATCGGTGTATGGGGCTTTTAATATGTCAGGCAATGTATGGGAGTGGATAAACGACTGGTTTAGACTGAATTACTGCGACTTTTGTGATCCGGGCGGTGATGAGTATATTACGACAGCTTCTGGACTTCTTGGAAAGGATATTAATGACATTAATAAGATGTATGAAGCAGATCCCGATGCCCCGCCCAGACGTAATCCGACAGGACCGGATGTCGGAAAATTCAAGGTGCTTCGTGGCGGTTCATGGTATGAGATATCTGAGGTAAAAATCAGAAGCACCTTCCGGTACTGGCTTGATCCTCTCGAAAGGGATTGGTCAACCGGCTTCCGCTGTGTAAGAGATGTGTATAAGGAGTCAGATGAGAACAACACATCCTGAACGTTCTATGCTAATTATTGACATGTTCATACTAAAAATCTAGGTTTTCCTCTACATGCTTTTTTCTTCGAACCCATTGATTTTTCTTGATAATCCAATTAAATTACAAAATTGGCATATTTGTTGCAAAAAATATGGAGATGGATGAAAAACCGATGAATCTGTCAAAAAAATGTCATTTTCAGAGGAACAATATATTTCTGAACAAGGCGAAAATATGACGATGAAAACGAGCTGTAAATTGAGCAGAATATCCGAAAGGAGGGAAGCGAGATGAAAATCTCAAAGGAAAACGGTTTTACACTTATTGAAGTTATTGTTGTGGCGGGTATCATAGCCATACTCGCAGGGATACTGGTTCCCCTCATACTGAAGGAAATCGATGAATCAAGAATTGCAAAGGCAAACGGAGATATCCGCTCGGTATTTGCATCAGTGCTGGTGTTTAAGAAAGATACAGCACAGTGGCCGGTTATGGACGGAACCTGCAACCCAAATGTTACCCTGTTGACCGGAGACGGAAATCTGCCGGGTGGTCTTGCAGCTATGGGATATGATACGAGTGTCAGTAGTTCGTATAATGACCATCTGCCAAGAGACACAAACGGGTGCTATTCGAACTGGAAGGGTTCTTATATAGCGAGGGTGACTGCCGACCCATGGGGTAACAGCTATGTAACCAATGTCGATGGATTTGGTATAGCAAACCGTCCGGTCTGGATATTATCAGTAGGTGAGAATGGCCAGCTCGAAACCCCATCATTTAGCGATGTGCTTTTTGGTGACGATATCGGTCTGAGAATTAAATAGGGGATAGTTTTTCAAAACTATCCCTCTCTTTTTAGTATAGGTATTCATATAGCGAAAATGTGCCGTAACTGAACTGTGCATTGTGCAGAGATGAAATATCTGCTGACAGGATATGTATTTTGATGTATACTTTTTTTATGAGTAAGAAACAGATGATAAGTCTTTTTATCGCTGTCACACTTGTGATTGTACTGGGCCCGGCCTATGCCGGGAATAGTGCGTCATTACAAAAGCAGAACGAGGAGGAGATCTGCTCCATTCTGAACGAGCAAATACGGGCAGGAAAGAAAGCGAAGCAGATCGTAAAGACGAGCATTCAGATGGGCTATAATGCGTGCAGTGTAATAAAGTGTTCGATCAAAGCTGGTGGAAATATTGAGCAGATTGTCTCTGGTGCAGTGGAAGCCGGGTCACAGTTTGATCTTGTATCTCGGTGCGCTATTGATGCAGGTGTAGATGGCACTATGATTGCTCCGATCCTGGCCAGTGCGTTGCTTCCGGGAATCTGCTATTATCTCCCGGACGCCCCGGAAACATTCATACCACCAAAAACCACAGTCCTGACTGTGAGCCCTTCAAGCTTTTAGTTTATTCCAGCAGTTGTATATGATTAAATAACACACTGAATTCAACGAACACTTCTCTTGCAGTAACCATCTGCATCCAGAGAAACAGTGCTCAAGACATTGTTCATC
>JBFGJU010000273.1:0-2511 GCA_041577035.1 Thermodesulfovibrionales bacterium
AAAGACTGAACATAATTCCTGGATAGAGATGAATATTTATGAAGGGAAAAAACGACAGATCAGGAGGATGTTCCAGAGACTCGGTCATTCTGTTATCAGATTGATACGAATAAAAATCAATGGCATAGCATTGGGTAGCCTGCCGGCAGGTTCGTATCGGCATCTTCTTCCAGAAGAAAAGAAGAAATTACTTGAAGAACTGCAGAGAGGTGAGGCTGCATGATGCGGGACAGGCAGTGCGGTACCCTCAGTGAAGAAGACATCGGCTCTGTTCTGGCAGTCACGGGCTGGGTGTTCAGGAGGCGAGATCACGGGGGATTAATTTTCATTGATCTCCGGGACCGGAGCGGCATATGCCAGGTAGTTTTCAGCCCCGATGTTTCCGGAGAGGTTCATGAAAACGCCCATAATCTCCGCGCAGAATATGTGATTTCTGTGAAGGGTGAAATACGTCGGCGACCAGAAGGTACCGAAAACAGGGATATCCCAACCGGTCTTGTAGAGCTCTATGTGAAAGAACTCGAAGTGCTTAATGAATCCGCTCCGTTGCCGTTTACTATTGAGGAAGCCGCTGAGACAGGTGAAACGCTCAGACTGAAGCATAAGTACCTCGACCTGCGAAGACCGGAGCTTCAGCAAAATATCATCATTCGACACAGGGTGACGAAGATGATTCGTGACTATCTTGATGAACATGGTTTTCTTGAAATAGAAACTCCTATTTTGACGAAATCAACTCCTGAAGGGGCGCGGGATTATCTGGTGCCGAGTCGGCTGCACCCGGGACATTTCTTTGCGCTTCCCCAGTCGCCACAGCTGTTCAAGCAGATCCTCATGGTTGCAGGATTTGAAAAATATTTTCAGATTGTCAAGTGCTTCCGTGATGAAGATCTGAGAGCTGACCGCCAACCTGAGTTCACGCAGGTTGATCTGGAGATGTCTTTTGTAGAAAAGAACCATATTTTTGGTCTTATTGAAGGATTGATGGAAATGCTTTTCAGAGATGTTCTTGATATCGACCTGAATGTTCCTTTCCAGCGGTTGAGTTTTCATGATTCCATGGAGCGGTTCGGCAACGACAAGCCTGATCTCAGGTTTGGCCTTGAACTGTCCGACATGGCAGATCTTGCAGAACAGGGAACGTTCAAAGTCTTTCTTGATGCAGTGCAGTCCGGGGGAAGAGTAAAGGCACTGAATGGCAAGGGAATGGCAGGTCTTTCAAGAAAAGAGATAGATACGCTCACAGAGGATGCCCGGTCTTATGGTGCCCAAGGGCTTGCGTGGATAAAGGTTAAGGATGGTTTTGATTCACCCATCGCCAAATTTTTTCCTGAAGAAGTACTTCGTCAGATGGCTCAACGATTGGGAGCCGAAGATGGTGATCTTATGCTCTTTATTGCTGACAGACCGCATGTTGTGTGTGACGTTTTGAGCCGCATGAGACTCGACCTCGGACACAGACTCAATTTGATTAAGCAGGGATATGCCTTTGCATGGATTGTCGACTATCCTCTCCTTGAATGGGATGACGAAGAAAAACGATTTCAGGCGATGCATCATCCTTTTACAGCGCCGATAGATGCTGACAGGGAAAAAATGCTTGCAGGCGATGCTCGTGACAAGACAATGCTTTCGTCATTAAAGGCGCAGGCATATGATATTGTTCTCAATGGAAATGAAATAGGCGGCGGAAGTATCCGTATTCATAAAAAAACGGTTCAGCAGAAGATGTTTGAAGTACTGAATATTTCTGAAAAAGAGGCCCGGATGAAATTCGGATTTCTCCTCGATGCGCTTCAGTATGGTGCGCCTCCGCACGGTGGTATCGCGCTTGGTCTGGACAGGCTCGTTATGCTGTTGGTTGGCGCACGGTCAATAAGGGATGTTATCGCATTTCCAAAAACACAAAAGGCTTCATGTATGATGTCTGGCGCACCTTCACGGATAACTCACGGACAGCTCAAAGAACTTCATATTAAGACTGATGGAAATTTTGACCCTCCTGATGAGGGCTCAGGTCACGGTTAAGGTTCAGAAAAAATTATTGGCGGTTACCGTCAATTTTTGTGCAACCGCCGATATGTGGGACAGGATCTAAAACTTACGGCGTTGTTATAAAATCATTTACCTGCTGATTGTTTGTTTCTCTCATGAACGTATAAAGAGGGCACGTCTTGAATTTTTTTGTCATGCAGTATTCATCAAGCTGATTATCAGACGGTGCGTACAGTTTTTCTTCTACTTCGCATCGCAGTATTGTGCTACTGTTCAGAAACGGGCATTTTATCATTGAAACCTCCTCTGTATTATTGATCGTTTCATGTTTTTTGAGAAAACTACCCCCAAAATGTCTATGATAGCTTCTTAATAATCTCCCGTGAGGCTTTCCAGACGTTATCTGGAACTTTAATGCATGTGTCTCAAATACCATAATAAACAAGATATATACCAGCAATAACACTATTAACGAAAAAATAGATTTCTATAATAAAAACAGATAGTTTTTAAACG
>JBFGJU010000274.1:0-2487 GCA_041577035.1 Thermodesulfovibrionales bacterium
GATAAGACTTTTTTTAAGAATATATCCACGCAAACTGAAATTGGCACAGATCACAGAATAAAGCTAAAACTCCCGGTCTCCACAAGAGATCACGGCCTCAATAATACGCTTGAAAACCTGGAGGGTATTGCTATCGGTGGAGCCATAGCGGGTATCATGGTGTTCCTGGGAGAAAATATCACCGGATTGGACACGCATGCTGAATATAAAAAAGGCAAACTGATAAAATCTCCTGCTCTCAGTAATATTGTCAAAACATTTCAGAAGTGGCACGACGGCTACGGCGCACTTGTCCTCCAACTCAGTGATGAGAGCAGAAAAAACGGCACAGCTGAATTCGCCATGAACAGGTTGTCAGTTGATTCTCTCGAGCTTAATTGGGGAGAAGAGATAAAAGGGTCCGCATCTAAAGGAGGCGGAAACGGTCAGGGATTCGATACGGCTGAATATGACTCTCTTATGAAGCAGGTCGATTATCTCAGAAATGGCGGAGCACAGTTTATATCACTAAAGACCGGGGCATTCAGGATTGCAGACCTTGCGCGGGCCATGAGGTTTGCATCGGATGCAAAAATTGATCTTCTTACGATAATCGGTGCGGGTGGCGGAAAGGGTTCTGCACCATGGAGGATGTTGAATGAATGGGGCATACCGTCAATTTACCTGCAGTCCCTCGCTTACAAATTCGCTAAAGAATTAAAGACAAAGGGCAAGTACGTTCCTGACCTCGCGATTGCCGGTGGTTTTTCTCTGGAAGACCATATCTTCAAAGCACTTTCACTCGGTGCGCCGTATTTTAAGTCGGTATGCATGGGAAGAGCCCTCCTGATAGCCCTGACCATGGGAAAAAATATCGAGAAATGGATCTCGAATAACAGACTGCCGGATCAAATTAAAAAATATGGTTCAACGCTTGGAGCAATTTTTTCCGGCACTGAATCGCTAAAGTCAAAATATGGAAAACAGTTTGAAGAAATACCTGCTTCTGCTCTCGGAATATTCACATTCTGCGACAGGCTTCATTTCGGTCTCAGACATCTTATGGCAGGTGCGAGAAAACATTCAGTCAACCAGTTAGACAGATCAGATCTTGTCGCTCTGACGGAAGAAGCTGCAACGGTAACCGGTATACCGTATGTCATGAAATCTGATCTCATAGAAGCAAAAAATATTCTTTTTGGCAAAATATAGTAAACTTTATACGTAAAACAGCCTCGATAAATGCTTCCAGAAGAATTGGAGAGATACAGCGAATGAACAAGACGATGCTTGCTATTCTTAAGGTTCTCGAGAAAACTCCTGATAAGATTGTGGGGTCTCGTGAGATCTCACGACAGCTTACAAGCTATGGAATCGATCTGACCGAAAGAACCGTACGGTATCACCTCAGAATTCTCGATGAAAAAGGTTTCACAAAAGTATATGGCAAGGAAGGAAGAAAAATAACGTTGAAAGGAAAAGAAGAGCTCTCCGAGGCGCTCGTCTCTGAAAAGGTCGGCTTTGTTATCAGTAAGATTCAGGCGCTCTCTTTTTTAAGTGACTTTGACATCTCAAACCGAAAGGGAAAAGTAATCCTGAATGTAACGTTTTTCCAGAAGAATATCTTTGGAAATGCTCTGAAGATAATGAAAGGGGTTTTTTCCTCAAAATACAGTATGAGCAACCGCGTTATCTCCGCGGAGAGCGGTGAACATATTGGCGACATCAAAATCCCGGAAGATCACGTAGGATTCGGAACAGTCTGCAGCGCGACAATAAACAGTATACTCCTGAAAGCAGGAATCCCTATTACTTCAAAATTCGGCGGAGTACTCCAGATCGAAGACGGAGACGCCTCACGGTTCGTGGCGCTCATCAGCTATGATGGCTCATCTCTCGATCCCCACGAGATATTTATTAAAAGCGGCATGACTGATGTCCGGTACGCGATTAAGAATAGTTCCGGAAAGATACTTGCAAGTTTCAGGGAAGTCCCTGTCGTGTGCATCGACAGAGTCCATGAGTTGCGGGATAAGATAGCATCAGTAGGCATCGAAGGGATCCTCATGATCGGCAATCCTAACCAGCAGCTTCTTGAAATGCCTGTTGGCATAGACAAAGTAGGCCTGGTAGTTGTTGGCGGTTTGAATCCCATTGCTGCTGTTGAAGAATCAGGGATCGCTACACGAAGCAGGGCAATGTCAACACTGTATGAGTATGAAAATCTCGTAATGTTTAAAGAATTGCTGTGAGGTTCGCGTATGAAAAAAATTGAAGCCATTATCAAGCCGTTTAAAATTGAAGAGATCAAAGATGCCTTAAATGAAATAGGCATTCAGGGGATGACCATTACCGAGGTCAAAGGATTTGGCCGTCAAAAAGGACACACGGAACTCTATCGGGGCGCTGAGTATGTTGTGGATTTTATTCCCAAGATGAAACTCGAAATTATTGTTGCTGATGCAATGGCAGACAAGGTGCTGGAGGTTATTCAGACCAAAGGAAAAA
>JBFGJU010000275.1:0-2455 GCA_041577035.1 Thermodesulfovibrionales bacterium
ATTACGCACTTTTTCCATTGCTGCCGGCAGCATGTTTCCTTTGATTTTCACCTGATATGTCTTTGGCACTTTTTTTGAAGGATGAAGGATAGAATGAGTAAAAGCTCCATCATTTGTAAGCAGCAAGAGTCCTTCAGAGTCGTAATCAAGTCTGCCCACTGGATATACCCTCTGTTTTATTCCCCTGAGATAATCCTTCACCGTAGGCCTCCCCTGCGGATCACTCAAAGAAGTAACAACACCCCTTGGTTTGTTGAAAAGTATATAAACTTTTTTTTCTATACTGGTTATCAGCTTACCGTCAACCTTAATATGGTCTTTTACAGGATCAGCCTTTGTTCCGATAGACACAACTCTGCCGTTCACAGTAACACGCCCCTCGATAATCATCTCTTCGGATTTTCTGCGAGAGGCGAGGCCCATTTCCGCAATTATCTTCTGAAGCCGCTGTTCCATGAGTATAAATAATACCATAACTGGATACGTCTCATTACGACAAATTATGATATTGGGAGAATCGACAATTCACCTGTCAGAAGAACCATCCAGATAAATCTGTATCTGCCGTTTTCACAAAATGGGAACAGGCTACCATGAGGATTATTGATCTAATAATGATGAATCAAATTGCCGAATGGATGGTATTGGTGAGGAACAAAATCCTTTTCCAGACCCTTGGATTTTGTTATCTCCATTCAACAGTTTGAACGTTCTCTGGTCTCAAAGGCCGACCTGGCCTTTTAGCATCCTTTCGGGCTTCAGCCGCCCTGAAAAAGACTGCTGAGTTCGGTAAAGCTGAGCGGCTCTGTTATCGTAAGCTCTTTCCTCCCGCATGAGGGGCATGATTCTTTCCCGATTTCTTCTTCAGTCTCTATCATAGTCGCAAAAACACTATTGCAGTGCTGGCAAACACACTTGTTATAGGACATGGTGTTACTCTTCATATCTATCTCCTGAATATAGTTTCATAGTTTCTTAATTATATCACAATGTGCAAAAGAAAATCCAGTGTTCTCAATCCATTCCTTGACAAACGCTCGTCTGAGATATGGTTATGGGTAAAGCCTAAAATGATTGTTTTCGGTTACAATGATCTCATAATGAAGAAACTGCAAATAACTGTTGGTCTTGATGAATCAGACAAGAGAGTTGATCTCTTTGCCTCTAACCTCTCGGGACTGACACGCTCTCAGGTGCAGCGGTGTATTACAACCGGTTTCCTGACGGTAAACAGGAAAACTGTCAAGGCCAACTATAAGATAAGGCCCGGCGATATCGTAGATATAACAGTCCCTGATAGACATCAGACCCTGGTGCCTGAGGATTTATCCCTGCACATACTCTATTGTGATGATACTCTAATGGTTGTCAACAAACCCCCCGGCATGGTTGTGTACCCCTCTCCAGGTCATGAAGCAGGAACGCTCATGAACGCAATTGCTCATGCGACCAGGAAAACAGCGTCTGTCGGGGCACCACTGCGACCCGGTGTGGTACACCGCCTGGACAAAGATACTTCAGGAGTCATGGTCGTAGCCCTTGATGATAAGGCATATTACGATCTTGTAGTGCAATTCAGGGAGCGAGCAGTTCAAAGAGAATACAAGACACTGATTTTCGGACAGATCAAGGGAGATAAAGGAACGATATCGCTTCCGATTGGCAGAGCTCCATCTGACAGGAAAAAAATGTCAACACGGGTAAAAAAAGGCAGAGAAGCGCTTACAAACTGGAAAGTGATTGAACGATTCAGCGAGGCCACCTTGATTGCGGTTCGGCTGGGGACGGGAAGAACTCATCAGATCAGAGTGCATTTTGCATCCCTCGGGTATCCAGTATTGGGAGATCAGACGTATGGGAAAAAACGAGTGTTAGAAATAAAAAAGAAAAAGATTCTTTTTCCAAGGCAGATGCTCCATGCTGAAATGCTCGGTTTTTCTCACCCCCTGTCCGGGGAGTATATGGAATTCAGGGCTGCAATCCCGTCGGATATGATGGACTGTCTTGAAGACCTGCGATCCAGCCGGTGACAGTTCTGCTCATAGCATGTCATTATTACAGGACAATTCTATAGATGTTTCCTAAACAATTTCCACTGCGTCCTGCCGTGATAATCTGGGGGGAGGCTGAGGGACCATAGCTGGAAAGCCAACCGGTATGATTGCAACCGGACGGAGATTGCGGGGCAGATTCATGATCTTGGAGACAACTTCTTCATGAAAAGCCCCAACCCAGCATGTTCCCAAACCGTTTTCATGCGCAACAAGCATCATGCCCATAATGCTTGCTGAGACATCCTGTATCGTGTACAGATCCGTGCCCCGTTGTCCATAGTGCCGGCTGATGCTCGAATCTGTACAGCAGACGATAGCGACAGGCGCGTCATGAATAAAACGTTGATTCAGCGCAGCGCCTGCCAGCAAATGTTTTATCTCTTTGTTTTTCACGAAAAAAA
>JBFGJU010000276.1:0-2452 GCA_041577035.1 Thermodesulfovibrionales bacterium
ATCTATAACTACAACCTTGCCCACAAAATCTGCAAGGCTCACGTCAGTTCCATTCATGTCTTTCAGGGTCAACGGGGGCCCCTTTTTATTGAGCTCTGCCTGTATCTGCTGTTCCTGTTGTTTCTTTTGGCAGGATAAGGGTAAAAGCAATAATGACAGAAATGTTATTGTTAAAACTATTTTCATGATTCTGAAAAAAATCTTTACGGATTGAATCCGTCCAGGTGACTTATCCACTGCTTTCATAAGCTTCAGCCCTTGGCTCGTTTAAGGAACTTAGAAACTACTGATTAGTTTCCGACGCGTACTTTTTGAAAATCGACCTGTTTCCCCTTGTCATAATCTTCGTATGATTCCCTTTTCCACTTAAACGGCAGGTCAATGATCTCCCCTGGTTTCAGTATTGCATACAACGCATTGAATGCTTCGATAAGCACAGCCCTCTGTTGCAGAATCTGAAAAGGGTCGCCCAGGGGGTGGCCGAACGGCCATTTGAGAAATACGCTTCTTGGCGGTTTTACCTGCTCGGTAAACTTTCGCACGATTGATATGCCGACTGTCGGAATACCGGATCGTTCAATCTCTCTCTGTATCAATCCTACGGACTGATTGCATATTCCTCACCCCGGTGTTAGCAATACAACATCGACTTTATCGGCTCTGAGTCTCTGAGCAACATCCGGTGCACTCTCTTTGATGAGCGTCTGGATATGACGGCCGTCAATATGGCCCATGAATCCATAGTTGATATCAGCGAATTTTCCGACAAGCCCTTCCTGTTCAAATTCCTTCAGCCTGTCTATAGGAAATACGATATTGATGTCTCTGTCAGCGTCTGCATGATCATAGTAATCATGCGTAATCATAAGCTGAGATGCCGGCTGAGTCAGGTCAATAACCCTGTACGTTGGATCACCATCCTTGTCTGCCATATCAAAAGGCTTCTGGTTTCTGTGATGTACTCCGGCAGTCGTAACGATCGCGATTTTGGAATCGCTCAAGAGTTTTTTTACCGGCTCCCACGGAATGTTTCTGTTCTCGAGAGGACTATATCCTTCTGCCACCTTTTGAGAAAGAGACGGAAACCGGGTTATGAGTTTGGCAATTGTCCTGTTTCTTAGTCTTTGAATATTCATCGTTCTGTCTTTTATTTACTTAGTATATGAAACAATTGGGAAGACAGAATGAAGAAAAAATGAAGAAAATGTGAAATCACCATTACAGTACCTGCGGAAGATCAGCTCAAAGAAAAAGGCCAGATACTCTGTACCCGGCCCTAGCAAGGAAGGTTGAATGAGAGAAAAATACTGTGTTACCAGCAGTGCTCGGCTAGCCCGCCACCTCTGTAAGCGGTGCGCGGTGCCTTTTCTGAGATCTTCTCCTGGATTTCACGGATTTCCTTTTCGAGCTTTGTTAAAGTTGTATTGTCTGTTTCTGAATTACGAGCAGCTTCAAAATACTCAAACTTCTTGTTGTGAAGCTCTTTCCTCAGATCTGCGGTCTCATCAAGAAATTTCTGGTCATAACCACCTCTCTGTCCATACATATGGCCTCCATAACCGGGACCCATCATATGGCCTCCATAGCCGTAACCCATACCGTATCCGCCATGACCATAACCCATGTGTCCGCCGCCCCACCCGCCGGTTCCGTGTGCAAAGGCGAAGGTCCCGAATGCAAGGAGTGAAACAACCGTTAAAACTGCTAGTACTTTTTTCATGCTACACCTCCAATAAGATTTAAATAATGAGTTTAGAATATTCGAAACTTATGAAGAGATGATGAAGATTATATGAAAAGATTGTGAATTTTAAAGAAACACAGGCAGTCTTACTCTCTGGCAAAAAAAGCAGTGCATTAAAACTACGCGATTCTGGCAACAAGAAATACCATTTCATATCTTCCTTCAGCGTGATTTCCCTTTTTTGTTATAATACGACGCTTCTTTGATTATTCTTATTTTCGTTTGCATATTGATAATAGCGTCAACAATAAAGGAGATGCACTATGGAAACGCTTACCACGCTTCTTAAATCCATCAATGGCATTGTATGGGGCTATCCCATGCTCATTCTTATCGTTGGCATAGGAGCATTTCTCACCATAGGTCTTTATTTTATGCCGATGCGCAAGCTGGGATATGGCTTCAGGATGCTGATGAGGGGCAGAGCTGACACCGGGGCAGAGGGAGAGATCAGTCCCTTTAACGCGCTCATGACCGCGCTTTCAGCCACGATCGGGACAGGAAACATTGCCGGTGTTGCAACCGCGGTTTCCGTAGGCGGGCCGGGTGCAATCTTCTGGATGTGGGTCACTGCATTGCTCGGCATGGCAACAAAATATGCGGAAGCTGTTTTGGCGGTAAATTACCGTGAAGTCGATGAAAACGGCGATCATGTCGGCGGTCCCATGTATTTCATAAAAAACGGCATGGGAAAAAACTGGGCCTGGC
>JBFGJU010000277.1:0-2445 GCA_041577035.1 Thermodesulfovibrionales bacterium
ACGCATGCACATACCTTTGAGCCTGAATGTTTCTATTATATTTCGATTGTGCCAAGTTATAACATTTTTGCTTCAAATAGCCTCTCACTTCCATGGTCATAGAGGTTATTAAAGAAAACATTTCTTCGATTTCATAATCCCTGAAGCTTAGTTTTTCGTTAATACTCCTGACAAGAGTTGCTGCTTCTCCCTCAGGTCCTATGAAAATTGGTATGCTGCTACTACCGATAATTCTGTATAATTTTGATGGAATAGTAGCTGCAAAGTCAGGATGGTCTATAATTTTTACTATATTAAAATCAGAAAGACTGAATAACACTGAGAGCTCATCTTCGGAAATGATTTCATGATACATTATATCTTCGTCAGTCTCTGCAATGTCCCTAATACTAATTTCTTCGGCACCATTACCGACTATAAGCAATAATAGTCCATCCCTTCTTTTTTTTACAAATGCCTTGCAGAGTTCTCCGATCTTTTGTGATAGACCGAGAACGCCAAAATATGAGAGAATGGTGATCCCCTGTGATTTTCTGTTGCGCAGGGTATCCGACAGCGCATGTACTCTCCCTGATACCTCAGTTAGGGGGGGCCTGCTAAAATCCATACCGTTTTCAATAACAGCAAATCTTGTTTCATGAGCAGTTAAGAACTTTTTTATCTCAGCTGCATATGAATAGGTCACCGGAACAATAAGGTCTGCCTTTTTCAGAAAATAAAGTTCCAGAAAAGCGACCATTTTCTGCATCAATGAACCACCCCATCCTGTTGCCCTGAGTGCCTTAAACTGAAGATCTCGCACCTCAACGACGAAAGGCACATGCCATTTTTTTGAAAAGCAGTAAGCGACAATCAGCACAAAAACCGGACCGCTTGTGCCAATGATAATGTCTGCCTTTGCAGTATTATTAATGTTTCTGAGGGCATTTACAGCAAAACTTATATAAATCCTGGCCCTGCTGAATGAAGATGAATATTTTGAAATGAATGAAGGGACTCTGAAAACTTTTATGCCATCGATATTCTCGCAAAAGAATGTGTTTTTTTTATATCCGGCAAATAATTCCCCTTTGGGGTAATTTGGAAATGTCGTCAGCACAGAAAGATCATGACCGTTTTTTACGAATGATCTTCCTAATTCGTATACTCTATTGGCTGCAGCTCCGGTTTCGGGATAAAAAAACTGGCTAATAATAAAAATCTTCATTCTTTTCTGAACGATTGCACGTGAACTAATTAGTGGGAAATCCTCGATATTACAAATTTGAATTTTCCGTTGGCTGAACGTGGTACAGATTCAATTTCTTTCAGCTCGATTTTCATCTTTCCAACCCTATCATGCAGACGTTTTACAATCTCTGTCGCGATCTCATTCGAATATCCATATGCAGGGACCAGGATGACGTGTATCTGTTCAAGGCTATGCTGGATAATCTGCGCCTCCAGAACAGGAAGGCCGTAAAATACAGGGTTCAGCCAGAAGATCTGTCTGCCATCCGGCGTTACAATGAGATCGTTTAAACGCCCTTCAATCGTCTCCATGACAGGAAGTTTTCTGCCGCAGAGGCATTCTGAGTTGCGGTCAGCAAGCTTTCCCCTGTCTCCCGTCTCATAACGTATTAAGGGCATATCAGTATTGAGCAGACCAGTAGCTATTATTCTGCCGGCAACTTCACTTTTTGCAGGGACATTTTCATTGTCATCAAGAATTTCAATATGACCGGCTTCGGGCCAGATATGCATTGAACCTTTTTGGCATTCACTGCCTCCTGCAGCGCCTTCTACCATGCTGTATGTATTTCTGACGGGACATTGAAAGGCCTTGGCGAGCTTTTCCCTGTGCACATCCAGAAGCAGTTCGGCGTTACTTATGATAACTTTCATCTTCGGAGGTGTTAATCCCTGATCCAGAACAGCCGAAGCAAGAATATATGCTGATGAGGGATAAACGACCAGATGAGAAGGATGATAAGAGTGTAGAGCCTCAACATAATATCCGGCGTTCTGTGGTGAAATATGATGTGTAGATAAATACAGCTGGTTGAGTCCTGAGTTATAAACCCAGAAAGGAGGTGTTTCTTTGTGATATGGAACCACGAGCTTTCCTCCCATTATGCCCCATCGTTCTTTTATGGATACTCTATTCCATCGACGATTCCTGGCTTCATACATTGCATACCACGTCCTCAAGGTTTCCCGTGAACTGTAAATCGGGAGGGATGTCCCTGTTGTTCCGCTTGTGTATGTGCAAAACATTTTTCGGATATCGCAGTCGTCTGAGAGAAAAGCCTTTGGATTTTTACGAAGGTCTTCCTTCCTGAGGATAGGCCAGTTCTGAAGGTTCTCGATTGAGACTTTTTCACCTTTTTGTCTCCGATCTTTCCAGTATTTTTGGTAATAGGGCACATTTTTAGCGGCATGACGAAGGACGTATGCCACTCTCTC
>JBFGJU010000278.1:0-2429 GCA_041577035.1 Thermodesulfovibrionales bacterium
AAACAGGAAGAATACGGTCAATCTATTGACAGAGAGAAAGCTGGGAAGTAACAGTATCAGCGAAAGAAAACTGACCCCTCAGTGAGCACAAGGGGTCAGTTTTTTCTGCGCCATAATGGATTTAAATATCGAAATACATAAAAAACTCATACGGATGAGGTCTCAGTCGTAATGCATCCACTTCCACAGTTCTTTTGTATTCAATCCATTTGTCAATCGCATCCTCTGTAAAAACATCCCCTTTCTTCAGATATTCATGGTCAGCCTGGAGGCTATCCAGCGCCTCCTCAAGACTTCCAACAATCTGTGGAACCTGCAATAGCTCTTCCGGGGGCAGATCATACAGATCCTTATCAAGGGCTTCTCCGGGATCAAGCTTGTTTTCTATTCCGTCAAGACCTGCCATGAGCATTGCCCCAAATGCCAGATAGGGATTGCAGGACGGATCCGGAAAACGCACTTCAACTCTTTTCGCCTTCGGACTGGCTGAATAGGTCGGAATACGTATTGCCGCCGAACGATTTCTGGCTGAATAGGCAAGGTTAACCGGGGCCTCAAAACCAGGGACAAGACGTTTATACGAATTTGTTGTCGGATTCGTAAATGCGGCGAGAGACTTTGCATGTTTTAATATGCCCCCGATGTAATAGAGCGCCTGTTCACTGAGTCCCGCGTAACCATTTCCTGCAAATACCGGCTTCCCATTTTTCCAGATACTCTGATGGGTATGCATTCCTGAACCATTATCGCCAAAAACCGGCTTGGGCATAAAGGTAACCGTCTTTCCATGTCCGCGCGCAACATTTTTTACAATGTATTTGAACAACATAAGATTATCAGCCATCTTCACCAGCGGGGAATACCGCATGTCGATTTCGCCCTGCCCGGCTGTCGCTACTTCGTGATGCTGTGCTTCAACGTATATGCCGCACTTTTGCATGATGGTAACCATTTCCGTTCTCATATCTTCATATGTATCAGTTGGCGGAACAGGGAAATAGCCTTCTTTGTGCCTCGGCTTATACCCAAGATTCGGCTTCTCTTCTTTTCCTGAATTCCATATTGCTTCCGAGGAATCAATAAAGTAATAGCCGCTTTGAGCATTCTGGTCAAATCGCACATCATCAAGTATGAAAAACTCTGCTTCAGGACCAAAATAAGCAGTGTCTCCAATACCAAGTGATTTAAGATACTGTTCAGACTTCTGAGCTATGAACCTCGGATCACGTGAATACGGTTCTTTCGTAATAGGATCGACAATATTACAGATAAGACTTATTGTCGGGTACTGTCTGAAGGGATCAATCATTGCGGTCTCAGGATCCGGAATGATCAGCATATCTGATGCATGAATCGCCTGCCATCCCCTGATTGAAGACCCGTCAAAACCCGCTCCTTCTTCGAATGTCTCCTCTTTCAGTTCCTCAATAGGAACAGAAAAGTGTTGCCATACACCGGGAAAATCAATGAACTTGAAATTCGCCATTACCGCACCGTTTTCCTGTGCCAGTTTCAGTACGTCTTTTGGTGTCATATCGACCTCCTTTAAGTTGCAAGGTTAAGGCTAAGGGTTTAGGTTAAGTTTTTACTTTTCTTCTTAACCTCAATCTCAACCTGAATTATTTAAACTGCCTGTTCTCCGCGCTCTCCGGTTCTGATGCGTATCACCTCATCTACTGAAAGGACAAATATCTTTCCGTCTCCGATCTTACCCGTCTTGGCCTTTTCGCCAATGATCTGGATTACCTTCTGGGCAAGTTCATCAGATGTTACTATCTCAATCTTGATCTTCGGGATAAAATCGACAATATATTCAGCTCCCCGATAGAGCTCGGTATGTCCTTTTTGGCGGCCAAAGCCCTTGACTTCCGTAACGGTCATCCCCTGAACACCGATCTCATTCAAGGCATCCTTTACTTCATCAAGCTTGAAGGGCTTTATAATCGCTTCAATTTTTTTCATATGTTACCTCCACAGTAAAATTCAGAGTTTCAATCCTATACGTTCGTTTTTCTGCATATTTCGATCTAACGTGTTCACTATTACTCGATTCTTTATCACCGCGCTCTATCCGTTGTTTTTACCGCTCTACGGACAATGCAATGATCTTTTGTTTATATACAAGATGCTTGCCAGAAGATAACCCTTTGATAAACTGCAATTTTATGAATTTGGCGTCCTGTTAAATGCCTATTTTTTATTCAGTCCTGCCTAAAAAATAGGCAAATCAAAAAAAAGAGGGGTCCTTTCATCAGGAACCCCTCTTTTACCAGAGGCAGATATAACTATATCAGTTGTCAGTCGTCTTTTGAGGATTCATCAGGCTCTGATTCATCCTCTTTCTGCTCGCCATTCTTTTTGCCCGCAAGATATGACTCGCTCGGCCGCCATCCAAAGCTGGCCGCACTCCTCGTTGACAACGATACCTC
>JBFGJU010000279.1:0-2401 GCA_041577035.1 Thermodesulfovibrionales bacterium
CGAAAAAAGAGGCGCTATTAACATCAGAGAGATATTGTTTTCGATATCCTTGCTTTAAAAGAATTGTTGTATCCCCGGTTTCCATTTTAGTCATTCCCCGGCGTGACCGGGGAATCCAGAAGTTAGATAAAGAAACATCCCTGGATTGCCTGATCGAGTCAGGCAATGAAAAAAAAACGGATAGCAGTTCTTCCAAATAGAACTTTACTTTTTTGCACACCTCACGTATCACCACTGTATGCATATAATCCGCTTATGCGGGAACCTCTGAAAAGATACTTCTTCAGGGAAAGATATGGGGGCAATCCAGACGTCTTGACAATGTGCGGAGTTTCGAATATACTAAACCTAAAGTTACAATTTTAGGATTAACAGGAGGTATCCATGCTTCAGAATCGGTTGTCCGTCGTTGTCTCCTTCTGTGCCCTGACCGTACTGTTGTTCGGCTTTTCAGGCAGAGCACACGCACAACTACCGAGGATTGGCAAACCCTGTACGCAATGCCATACAGCTGAAAACAATGTGATCAGGGGAAAGCTCGTCAATCTAAGCGAAAAGTTTAAGACCATGCAGGTCATTGCCGGAACTTTCGCCTGGGTCGTCACGTACGACGACCGTACGAGCGTGACCAATGCCAAGGCTATTAACGCGATCAAAAAGGGTAAAGAGATTGCAGTAAACTTCACGGGCACAGACAAGAATCCACGAGCCCTCAGTGTTTCAGTAAAACCGCCGTATAAACTCCCGAAAGAAAAACAGATGTCATTAGAAGAAATTGCCAGCCTTGTAGCCAAGGGATCGGAAAAAGGCACGTACTTTCTTTTTGATGCACGTCCAAAGCCCCGCTATTTAGAAGGCCACATGCCAACTGCAGTTTCACTGCCATACCATGCCTTTGACAAACTTCAGGCGTCTGTTCTGCCAAAAGACAAGGATGCCTTGATAATATTCTACTGCGGGGGCGTCACCTGAATGATGAGTCCGCAGTCTGCCAGGAAGGCAGATGCACTCGGCTATACAAATACGAAGGTATTTCACACTGGATTACCGTCATGGAAGAAGGCAAAGAACATTGTAATCGCAGAACAAGGCTCTATAAAGACCCTGCAGAAAAAAGATATTGCACACGTCCTCGTTGACCTCAGAAACCCTGCGGAAGCTTCCAAAGGATTTATCAAGGGAGCAGTATCCATACCGGCAGAAAAACTGCCTCTGACAAAGCAAGATTTCCCCGCAGATAAATCCGCACCGGTCATATTGTATGCAGAAAATGATGTCAGCGCCGACCTTTTTCAGACCGTAAGAAGCTGGGGATACAAAAATACGTCAGTCCTGAAAGGCGGCCTCACATCCTGGAAAAAGAGCGGCGGCAGTCTGACAACAGGAACGCTCGGAACAACCATATCATACGTTCCAAAGCCACGCCCCGGCGAAATTCAGATCAATGAGTTCAAGAAACTCACAGATGAGCGATCCCGGGACACGATCATCCTGGATGTAAGGGATCCGGATGAGGCCATGCATGGCATGCTCGCTGGTGCCGTCAACATACCGGTTAATGAACTGGAGACCAGAATTGGTGAACTCCCGAAAGACAAGGAAATTATACCGTACTGCGAAACCGGAATTCGGGCCGGTATGGCTTATGACATCCTCGAAAAAAATGGCTTGAAGACCCGATTTCTGAATGCGATTGTTCAGGTCGACAGAGATGGAACGTTTGAGTTAACGAAAAAATAGCTGAATCACGTGTTTGACTGCAAAAAGGCAGACCATTCGGTCTGCCTTTTTTTTGGCTTTGCAGAGGCAGTTATTGAGGACAGTTTCATAGCTCCGGCCACGCTATATCGCTCCCCGGTGCCAACACTGTTGATTATATATAAGTTCTCATGATACTTTATGTTCATGAAGACGACAGAGTTATGGTTCTTCATCTTTCTGTTAGGTGCCCTGCTCTTTAACTGGCCATTCCTTGATATCTTCAGCCTTTCGCTCCAGTATTACCTGTTCGGCATCTGGGCACTCTTTATTCTGGCTATCGGGTTCTTTGTTTCAAGATCCACACGGGAGAAAACCGGCAGAGATGTTTAAAGGCGGTCTCATCCTTATTTACATCCTCGCCTACCTCTGTGTTCTCTTCCTGATAGCGTATTATGCCGATAGAAGGGAGAAGGCCGGACGAAGCATTGTATCGAATCCTTACGTATATTCTCTGTCACTTGCTGTTTACTGTACGTCTTGGACATTTTACGGCAGCGTTGGAAAGGCTGCAACATCAGGTCTTCCGTTTCTCACCATTTATATCGGTCCCACCCTCATTGCAGGGCTCTGCTGGATCATTCTTAGAAAGATCATCAATATCGCGAAGAATAACCGCATTACCACTATTTCCGACTTTATC
>JBFGJU010000280.1:0-2353 GCA_041577035.1 Thermodesulfovibrionales bacterium
AATTGGTTACGCTGGCGATGGATTTCTCTCCTGTCTGCACAACATCCTGGATATCTGTCCGTGTCACCCCAATGATTGTGTCATGAGGTTTTAGATGTTCGGATTCTTTCGACCCGGGGGTTATCTCAACATATTTATCACCGAGCAGGCCCTGGGTAAAAATACCTGCCGTCGAATCTTTCTTGAGATATTTGATCGTATCGGAGGAGGTAGACAACGTAACCTTTATGGTTTCTTTCGGGGTGAAATATATTGATTTTACCGAGCCAATCTCTACGCCAGAAAACCATACAGGCGCTCCTTCCCTGAGACCTTTGATGTCAGAAAACTCAGCAAAGATATCGGTTCGCGGCATAAAGAGTCTGCCGATACTGCCCGCGAACATAACCGTAATGAAAATGACCAACAGGGCAATTGTTATGACAATGCCCACCTTGAGCTTTGCCCATCTCAGTTGTTTTATATAGTCGTACATATGGTTACCTGAATATCATACTCTGTTTGCTATATAAAGTTCATTAATAAATTCTCTCAGTTCAGGGTCCTCTGTCTTTTTCATTGATTCGATGTCCCCGTCAAATGCAATCGTGCCGTTTTCCAGATACAGATACCGGTCAGCAACTCTGGCGGCATCCAGTACTTTGTGGGTAACGAGAATGAATCCCCGTCTCTGGGGAGGTTCTCCTGAAGAAAGCTCCTTTATAAGGGCACAGATATTGGCTGCGGTCAGGGGATCAAGTCCGGTTGTTGCTTCATCATAGAGCATCATTTTCGGCTCGCCGCCAGCGAGTGACCGGGCGATCGCAACCCGTCGCTGCATTCCGCCACTCAACTCTTCAGGCATTAAGTCAATGGCTCCTTCTATGCCCAGTATTTTCAAAAGGTCTCTCACCCGGCGTTCGATCTCTTCTTCCGAATAATTACTGTATTCTCTCAAACAGAAGGCAACATTTTCTCTCACATTCTTTGAATCAAAAAGGGCCCCCTCCTGAAACACAATGCTGAATTTCATGCGCGGCTGACGCAGCTGGGATTCAGATAGCACGGTAATATCCTGTCCGTTGATAAAGATGTTTCCCTCATCAGGCCGTACAAGACCGAGCATGAGCCTAAGAATCGTGGTTTTGCCCCCGCCACTACCGCCGAGAATTGCTATTTTTTCAAAAAAATCTGCGGTGAAGCTGACGTTGTTCAGTACAACATGATCATTATAAGCCATCGTGACATTCCGGAACTCTATCATATGCTCATCCCAAGAAAATAAAAGAGGACCCTTGTTAGCACAAAGTCTGAAACAATGATCAAAATCGTAGATATAACAACCGCCGACGTAGTGGACTTTCTGAGACCTTCAGCCCCACCACTCGTGGAAAGTCCCATATAACAGCTCACGCATGCTATCAGGTACCCGAAAATGAATGGTTTTGCTATACCGGAAAAAATATTCTTGAAATCCATGATCTCCTTGATCTGGCTCCAGTAGAAAGAACTGCTCTGATGGCTCACAAAAACAGAAATATAATACCCGCCCAGAATTGAAATGGCGTCGCCGATCACCGTCAGCACCGGGAGCATGACAAGAGCGCTGATGACCCGGGGCGTAACCAGCTTCTTTATGGGATTGATACCGTGAACCCTCAGGATATCGACCTGGTGATTAAGTGTCATGGAACCGATCTCGGATGTTATGCCTGAGCCGACCCGCCCGGCAAAACTGAGTGCTATCGCTACCGGGCCGATCTCCCTGATAATAGCCATACCCACGATTCTTCCGGTATACATTTTTAGGCCCAGAGCAGACAGTTCCGCAGATATCTGAAGAGACAACGCCATGCCGATAAAGAGCGATACAAGAAAGATAATAAAAAATGAACCAGACCCGGCATAATCCATCTGCTCTATGGTCTCACGAATATAAAAAGGACGGCGAAAGATACCCAGGGAAGCCTTGATCGAAAGAATGTAGAAATCCTGAAGTCTTGACGCAGCCCTTAATAAATGCATGGATTGTTTTTCCTTTATCAATTAATAATCATTATACTTATTTCGAAAAAAACTTCATAGACCAAATAGATTAAAAAGCATATCTGTTTCTGTTGAGCAGATTATACCTGACCGGAAAAGCAGGACAGATGAAAATACATAAAACAGGCATGTGGTATACTTAAGGTTAAATATAGAAAGTATTAGAATGGAGTCTGGAGGAGGTAACGATGTTTGTAAGCAAAGGGATAAGACTTTTTGTGGCATGTCTTTTTGTGCTTCAGACAACCTGCTTTTCTGCTCTATCCGCATCTGCAGCTTACCATGATCAAGTACCCCCGGAAGAGGTTAATCTGGCAGAGAATGCAAG
>JBFGJU010000281.1:0-2351 GCA_041577035.1 Thermodesulfovibrionales bacterium
AGCGGAATCCTTGAGAGGCTTGCCTTTCGTCTGGACATCATCGAAGCCGAGGAATACAATCCGCTCACCTTCAGGGAATTTACGATCACCTGTGCGCCGACATCACATTCGGCCAGTAACTTCGCTATTAAGGTGGATGATGGAATGAATACCGTGTGCTATAGCGGTGACGGAATGTTTAATGAACAAACAGAAAGACTTTATAGAGATGCAGATCTGGTCATTCATGAGGCCTATTCACTCGATCAGGACATTCCGGGTCACGCAAACATAAAAGACTTAATGGAGATGGCACAAAGAAATGGGGTCAAGTGCCTCGCCTTAACGCATCTCCAAAGGGAATTCAGAAAACGTGAGATTGAAAAGCTCAAGAAAGAGTGTGCATCAGCGCCGGTAAAAATAATTATCCCGGAGCCTTTGGATGAATACGCATTCTAACGATTATGCCATGATTATTTGTAGCCAGACTGAATAAGGTTTATTTTCTCCATTCTGAATATAACGGGTTCAAGCCTCATAATTGTAATTTGAAGTTGAAACACCACCTGTTTTCTGTTAATTTTTATACATCCTGATTATTTCCACCAGAGGTACACTCATGAATATTACACAAGAGGGAAACAGTCAGCTTGCTCTGGACGATGGCGCTCACATCGCTGTCATTGGCGGCGGTCCAACAGGTACGTTCTTCAGCATCTTTGCCCTTCATATGGCACGGATGATCGGCAAGGAATTGAACATAACCATATATGAACCAAAGGACTTTACAAAAGACGGGCCCGGAGGATGCAACCGGTGCGGGGGGATCATATCAGAACTCCTCGTGCAGACACTGGCTGTGGAAGGAATAAACCTGCCTGACTCAGTGGTTCAGAAAGGTATTCATTCCTATAAACTCCATACAGAACAGGGATCCGTCTCCATAGCAACACCCTCCCTTGAAAAGACCATAGCGACCGTATACCGGGGCGGCGGGCCAAAAGGGAAAGTATCACTTG
This sequence comes from Thermodesulfovibrionales bacterium, assembly GCA_041577035.1. Classification (GTDB taxonomy): domain Bacteria; phylum Nitrospirota; class Thermodesulfovibrionia; order Thermodesulfovibrionales; family UBA6898. The sequence goes on from JBFGJU010000281.1 coordinate 999, forward strand.
ACATAGAAAGTTTTGACAACTTCCTTCTTGAGCAGGCGGTAAGCGAAGGTGCGGTCAGAAAACCGGTCAGGATCGACCGAATCGAGTATAAGAATACAAAGCCGGTTCTCTATGCGAAAGACGAAGTCATACAGGAGGCTGACCTTGTCGTCGGCGCGTGCGGGATCAACAGTACGGCACCGAAGATATTTGAGCAGATGGGGTTTGGCTATACACAGCCGGAAATCGTTACCGCAGCCATAGCTGAGATCGGCCTTGATGAACAGATGATAGCAGATAATTTCGGGAGTTCCATTAACCTGTTTTTGCTTCCTGACAGGAATATTAAATTTGCAGCAATGATACCAAAAGGAACCTATGTCACCCTCTGTATCCTTGGGAAAAAAGTAACCGCGCACACCATGAAGGACTTTCTTAACAACCCTGTTACCAAATCTGTTCTGCCTGAGACCATGCCCTATGAAATCCATTGCAGCTGTCTGCCGAAAATGAATATCAGGGCCCCGAAAAAACCTTTTACTGACCGGGTGGTCATGTGCGGTGACGCCGGCTCCACCCGGCTGTTTAAGGACGGCCTCGGAGCTGCCTACCTTATGGGCAAAGCTGCCGCAAAAACAGCTGTGTTTGAAGGCGTGGGCGCGGAACAGTTCAGGAAGAGTTACCATCCGGTTTATAAAAGCATAATATATGACAATTACTTTGGGACGGTGCTCTATTTCGTTATCGATATATACCGGAAATGGAGATATTTAACAAAGGCGATGATCAATGTTGTTGATAAGGAACAGCAGAGTTCCAGAGATGAAAAAATCCTGAGCGCCATTCTCTGGGACATGTTTACCGGTAATGAACGGTATAAAAACGTGTTTATGAAATCCCTTAAAATACAGATGCATATCGATATGTGGGAAGGGCTGTTCAAGGGATTGGCAAGGGGGAAAGATGAAACAGGGTGAACTTGGTAAGGTGTACGCAGACCGAGAGATAATTTTTGAAGAAGGCAGTCAGGGAGACTCGATGTTTGTCATACAGTCCGGTAGCGTAAGAATCACAAAGAAAACGGAAAAAGAGGAAAATCTGACCATTGCGGTACTGGGAACAGGCGAAATCTTCGGGGAAATGGCCTTGTTTGACAAACAGACGCGTTCTGCAACTGCCATCGCCACGGGGGAAGCGAGGATTTTGAGCATAGACAAGAAAAAGCTCTTTTCGAGTATCAGCAGGGATCCCACCCTGGTATTCAAAATGCTTGAATCCATGAGTCGGAGGATTCGAAAGCTGAACGATGACCTGACGCACTTCAAGAAAAACAAATTTGATGTGTTGCATGCCTGTATAAATCTTCAGGATACC
>JBFGJU010000282.1:0-2349 GCA_041577035.1 Thermodesulfovibrionales bacterium
ACGCTGATAGTACGTCCGTTAAGGGAAATACTCTTCTGGTGGTCTCCTGTGGGGCAGAGAGCAGGATAATCTACCGCGACCAGTGCCGTATCTGCAGAAGAATAGGAGGCAAAACTTAACAGAATCAGTATAAGAACCACTATATTTTTTCTGTCAATCCTTCTCATAGCTATTTTTCTGTTTGACAATAGGATCATGAGAGTATGAGTTTTTGGCTAAGCGATGATTCTTAAACGGCATCACTTTATCAATCTGTTTGTATGCTTGACATCTTGATAAGTCAACCATGCCCCTCACGCAGCTCTTTTTCAAGGAAGTAGCTCAGGATTGTTCTGATAATCACTATGACAGAAAGAATGCCAACCTTGTCCCATGTTGGACTCACGACCGTGCTGATAATGTCAGCTGCAATAAAAATTTCCAGACCGAGGAGAAGATGTGCTCCCAGACCTTGACGAACCGCCTCGCTCGCGGCTATGGGATCTTCATCAGACGGCTTGAATTTTATACGAACAAATGACTTTATCGCTTCTATGACTCCCCACATAACGACCATCGCGCCGAGAGCACTGATAATCACAATAACGACTTCTAAGGACTCATGTACTATCTGCATAACTTACATATATTCGTATGTCACTAAGCTTTTTATCTTTTTCATGAATGTGACTACGCTATCAGCTTATCAATTACAGCCCCCATCTTAAATAGGCTATCACGATAAGAACGAAGAATACAATGGTGAGATTCATATAAGCTATAAAGTAGAATGATTTCTGTATGGGCGTCTTTAGTGGTTTTTTTGAGCTGTCATATATGCTGACAACAGGCAGTGATTCAAGCTTCTCTTCGCCGTGCGGAGCCTTTGGCAGAGCATCCGTCATATCGTGTCCTGCAACGTGTTTTATGTGCACGCCGTTTTTCCAGAGCTTTACGTTTGTCACATCAAAGACCTTGTCCAGATACGCAATATAGGCAGGCCTTCCGTCTTTACCGTCAAAATGTGAGAGCGTTTCAGGATCACATACGTTCGGTATCGTAATAATGGATTTCTTTATCCCTTTCTTTAATCTGGGTCCAATAAAAAAAACAACAAACAGTGCTGACGATATCATGATAAGATATAGCATGATTTTGACCGACAGGAGCATCCCCCAGGGACTTGCATAAAGCACATCCAGACTTCTGATTTTTGACATTGTCAGAAGGACGCCCGTTACGCCCACGATCATCATTGATACCATACCAAGGACTACTTCGCCTTTTGGAAGTCCTCTCGAGGCGTATCCCGGCCGTAATATTAAATGGACATATAGTATGGTGCCGAACCACAGGAATCCTGAAATAATGTGTAATACTCCGAAAACAAAGCGGACTTTTTTGCGCACCGGACCGAGCATTCTGTACCCCCCTTCTGGAGGCCAGACATACCCAGAAGCAGAAAATTGAAGCCCTATTTTGTTTAAATCTCCTCCGACCGCTTCAATATGGCAGACAAGACAACCCTGCCGTGTATCTTCGGCATAGTCAGGGGTAGCTGATAAAGAGATTGGCAGTGAGAAAACAATGCATATACCGAGAGCACAGTATGATGCTATTGATCGGAAAATCCTGAATGGCAAAATCAGATAAGTTAATTTCAAGAAAATTCCATTGTGTAAGATTATTTAAGTAACACCATGCGAACAGGTATTGAGCTGTGGCTCGATTTCTGGATTCTAATCTAAGTCATTTACCAAGACCGGCCACGTATTGCCGCTTATTGCAATCCTGAGATAGTCACCTGCACCTCGCCATTACGGACAGTCGATGTGTAGGTAACCGGCATGCTTTCTACACCGCCGGCACTTCTTACTGTTAGATCAGCAGCACAGGTATATTGATTTGCATTCTCGTCAACACTCTTTTGTCTGATATTTCCGACTACTACGCTCATACTGGCTTTAAACATCCTTCTTTCATCTTCGGATAACTCCCCTGCTCCAAGAGAAGCTACAGAACTTATATCATCTAATAGGATTTCCATTGCTTCAGCCCTGACAGCCTTTAGCGTCTTTTTGCCATCGCATAACGGCACTGTTTTCGAACAGGAGGATAAGAATGCGACAAGCAGAATGACCATTAACAGAACAGTTAAAGAGATTTTGTCACGAAACCCATAAAATATAGTGCTCATTTTTTCTCCTTTCATGCTGCGCATGCCGGCAGCGACTAACTTATGTTTTAATAAATGCTTCGAGTTTAGTAACCATCAATTCGCCATTTACAATCTTTATGTCAATTTTTTCATGGGCTTTCTGTTTTACAGTCTTTCCCTGTACGGTGATGACTTCAAAAATATCAGTTTCA
>JBFGJU010000283.1:0-2344 GCA_041577035.1 Thermodesulfovibrionales bacterium
GAGTCAGCAGTCATATAAACAATGGACCATAGCCGTGCTGTTGGTGGTAATAGTGATCGCGGTTGTTTATAATCTGAAGCGTTCACCTACTACGACTGAAGAATCCCAAAGCCGGGATTATCAATCTCCGCCGTTCTCTGGGTCACTCATTGAATTTAATGCGAAAGAACAGCAATATCTGGAAATCATTCAGAATGATCCTCAAAATCTTACTGTACGGGCCCGGCTCGCTGACCTGTATTTTGAAAGCAGCATGTTCGAAAAAGCCATCACCGCGTATAAAGAACTCCTGGAACTTGATCAGACTGATGGAGATACCTATAATGATCTTGGCCTTTCATACCACTATACGGGCAGGACTGAACTTGCCATAGAAACGTTGCGGAAAGGCTCTGAAGTTGCTCCTGCATTTCAGCGAATCTGGCTGAGTCTGGGCTTTGTGCTCGCGTCAAACAATAGAGCTGATGAAGCACGGGCGTCCCTGAAAAAGGCCATTCAGCTTGACTCGCAAACAGATGTCGCTGCCGAAGCAGGGAGAATACTCGGCATTCTGAACCAGTCCGGATAGCCATCCGAAGCCTGATATGTGGCTGCACCGGGCTTACTTTTCAAAAAACCGTTATGTCATGGTGTATTAGCCTGTAGTGTGCTAGAATAAATTCATAAACCAGCCAAAATGGAGGTAATCTTATGACAAAAGCAGCCGTTGTTTTTATTTTTTCACTGATATTTGCGGGATGTGCATCTACCTACACACCGGAAATGGTTCAGCATATTAAGGGCAGTTCATTCAAGGCAACGAACACAGGATATTACACGGCTGAACTCGTCATGAAACCGAAACAGCCAAAGGTGGGCATAAACAAGGCCCATGTAATCATTCATGATTATGAAGCAACAGACATCCCCGACCTGACCATAAAGGCGGTGCCGGTTCACACGAAAAAGGGGGCCATATCAGACACAACTCCAACGGTAAAAGATGCTGGACGTGGTTTATACATAATAGAAAATATCAGTTTACCTGAACCGGGCATGTGGGAAATGAAGCTGGACATAAAAGGCGAGTTTAAGAATGACTCAGTCGTATTACCGATACCAGAGGTAATGAATTAAGGGGCAGGAGCAGAATAATCCGAAACTATCCTTCTGGATGAAGGTGCGTAAGAATGCTCGTCAGCAGGAGGACGGCCATTCCGATATAGACTTCAGCCGTAACCAGGCGAAACAGTCGTTTTCTTTGAGGCAACGAGCCTGCCCATCCATTTGTATCATGCTGATTAAAGGCCGGCACGTTGAAGAATTTGTTTATCCCCCCGAGAAGGAACAGGATGCCTACAAGGAGAAATTTCAACAGAAGAACCTGCCCATAACGCGTCCCGATGAGCTCGGTAACATCGTTAATATTATTGTACGCCAGTAAAAGCCCTGTTATGCCTACCAGAGCAACGGAATAGGTTGCAATCCGGGAATAGCGGTTAATCAGAGAACAGAACTGTTCCCATAATTCAGCACCAGCGCCTTCAAGAAAAAATGTATAACAGAAACGAATAAAGAATAATCCGCCGATCCATACGGAAATGGCTATCAGGTGAATCACATCAAGATAAAACGGTATGGTGAGATATCCTTTGGTTCCCTGATGGCCTGACATGGCAATAACAACAAGCAGACAGCAGGAAACAAGAATACCGGAAATGGTTAGCCCTTTTGAGTCTTTCATAATACGCATAAAAGACAGAATAACGATTATCCCAACGAAGATTATTCGTAAAATAGTAAATCTTCCGTACTTTGTTTTTGTCAGGAATGGAGACAGTATTGAAAAAATCTCGTTCAGGGGTGTTTCGGTCATAATCGAGGCATGAAGAACAAGGTGAACAATATTAGCAAAAAAAGGTAAGGGCTGCGATCAGGAATATCGAGCGAACTGCTGACTGTCCAAAACTACGTTTCCTGCCCTCGATGATGCAGATATCCGCGTTTGAAGGACCAGTAACAAAAATTCTGGCTGTGAATGCTCCGGTGAAAAACACAACCCCGGCAAGAAAAAACCAGTAGAAAAGAATCATTAAGACATAGGAAACATCCATTTAATGTACTGTGAAGGTATATTCCCCGGTCTGTTTATGCCCGTCCAGGCTCATACAGCTCCATTTCACGGTATATTCTCCCGAAGCTAACTCTTTTTTCAGAGCGACTTCCATGACGGTATCGTCTTCTAAAAACTCTGTCTTCTTTCCGGAAACCTTCTTTTCCTCGCTGTCAAACACCTCAATCTTCGAGAAAAAGGGTTCAACAGACCCGACAAAGGTAATCGTGATTTTTTCCGGAGGGGCATCAA
>JBFGJU010000284.1:0-2332 GCA_041577035.1 Thermodesulfovibrionales bacterium
GCAATAGATACACTTTTATGGTTTTTCAGCATCTGTACCAGCTGCCCGCTTTTCACACCTGCTCTCAGCGATGTAATTGAAAAATCCACGCCATCCAGTTCCAGAATCTCGTTTATATGAGGATAATCCGACAGCGATGATCCAATAAGACCTACCCGATTTGTTCGTGATAGAACGCCGCCTATTTCCTTCCTGAGGAGCTCCGGTGTCTTTCTCCTCGCCGGACCGTAAATATGTCCTGCCAGACAAAATCTGCACGACCAGGGACAGCCCCGCATAACTTCGATCAGACACATATCAGAAAACTCTGTCTCAGGAGATGTAATGATCGTTTTCAATAATATCTTTGAAAGATCTCTGACCGTCCTCTTTCTGATAATCTCCGGAGCTCCCCGCCCGGCACGCCGCCTGATAATCTGTCCAGTATCAGCATAATCGACTGAATATAAATGAGGGATATACACTCCTTCTATATCTGGTAACTTTTCAAACAACCGGTCTCTCGAGCTGCTACGCCTGTATAAATCCAGAAATTCAGAAAGCATCTCTTCTGCCTCTCCGATAAAACACACGTCGAAAAACTCGGCAAGCGGTTCTGGATTGAAAAAAGCACAGACCCCGCCCATCACGATCACCGGATATCTGTTGTCCCGCTCGCTCTGCCGCAGCGGTATCTTGGCCATCTTCAGCATCTTCAGGATGTTCGGATAATCATTTTCCAACGATACTGAAAAAGCAACCATATCAAATCGGGACAATGCCCTCTTCGATTCGAGAGTAAAGAGTTCTGTCCCGGTACGCCTGAATTCTTCTCTGTCATCATTATCCGGAAGAAAAGCCCTTTCACATACAACATCCTCCATGTCATTCAGAAGGCCATATATACCCTGAAACCCAAGGCTCGACATACCGACTGAATAGCTGTTCGGATAACAGAGTGCAATCGTAATCTTACCGCCCGGATCCTTGAACACCGTGCCGGTCTCTTTTGAAAGCAGCTCCCCCGTTTTCTTTAACAATTTTCTGCTCATGTGCCGTCCGCTACTGGTATTATACTTTTTTGATTCTGCCTGATACACTCAATCTGGCAGGTTTATTGCAAGAAAATCCATAGATAACCGGATTATCCCGGGATGAAGAAGTCCAATGAAGGCAAAAATATCAAAAAAAGAATATGATCTCTTCAGAACCTTTTTTGAGGATGAGTTTGGTTTGTCATTAAAGCATCATTCACAGGAACAGCTCGCAAAATACCTGGAACCGCACGTAACCCGCCTCAGGATGAAGTCATTCATTGATTATTTCAATTTTATTTCAAAGAAATCCACACCGAAAAAAGAACTTGTCCGGACCATGACATCGATAATAAATACGGAGAGCTATTTCTTGCGTGAAATGGCACAATTCACTGTTTTTCTGGATATTCTCAATAAAATGAAAAAGGAAAAGCTCATGCGTTCGGGACATTCCATAAGAATTCTCTCAGCAGGGTCTGCCGCCGGCCAGGAGCCGTACAGTATATCATTACATATTAATTCAAGCGGCACGCCACTTTCCAATTGGGACATCACGATATATGGTATGGACATCAATCCGGAACAGATAGCAAAGGCCAAGAAGGGAATCTATGACGCTTATGCACTCCGTGGACTGAAAAAGAATGTTATCCAAAAATATTTTGATCCCATACATAAGGATAGCTATCAGTTGCGTCCTGAAATTATGAAATATGTTCGTTTTGTCAGGGGTAATTTGATGGACCCGAAGAATTTTCAGGGGCGTCGGGAACTGGATATTATCTTCTGTAGAAACGTCTTGATTTACATGAGCAACAGGGCAGTAAACCGGGTTATCTCTAATTTTTGGGAAGCACTCTGTGACCGGGGATATCTCTTTATCGGCCAGTCAGAATCGCTCATGAGACATCATATGCTGTTCGAGCCGATAAAATATCCTGACGTAACCGTGTATCAGAAAATGAATCCGGAAATTCTCGAGAAGAAGAAAACATAGCGCGTATACAAACTATAGGAACTCCCTTCCGTCGATAACCTTGGTGGGCAGAAAAATAAAAAAACCGTTCGTGAAAAAACCGTGCTGTTGTTTTCTTTCGGCTCCGCTGCATGGTACTATTGTCCATGAAAATCATAGCTCAGAACAGAAAGGCCTTCCATGATTACCATATAGAGGAAAAATGCGAAGCAGGGATAGCTCTTGTGGGAACGGAAGTAAAATCAGCGCGAGAAGGTAAGGCAAACCTCAAGGACAGTTATGTACTCATGAAAGCTGGGGAGGCTTTTCTGCTGAATTGCCATATAAGCCCCTACAAACA
>JBFGJU010000285.1:0-2326 GCA_041577035.1 Thermodesulfovibrionales bacterium
ACCTCATAATGGCAGTAAAGTTTCCGATTGCGTATATCTACGCTACGTATGAAGACCTTTTCGGTGAATGGATGCAATTTTACTTCTTTTTCCTGACCGTTCTCTTTTCTTTAAAAATATTATTCTCTTCGTCATCATATCGTTACTTTTTTCTTGTTCTTGCTATAGCCTGTTTCTATGTCATGATGGAGGAGATTTCATGGGGACAGCGTGTCTTCGGGTGGTCATCGCCGGGTTTTTTTAAAGAACACAATTTGCAGGGTGAGACGAACCTCCATAATTTCCTGACAGGACCCTATAGTACATCGATCAAGGCATTTCTCGAATATGTTCTGGCAATAAGTCTGATGGTCTATGGAGTCCTGTATCCGTTTGCAATACGATTTCGATCGAAATTTGCTGTCTGGTTGGATAGAAAAGGCATTGCTTCTCCTCCCCTCGTTCTCTGGCCGTTGTTTATTATCGCTGCGATTCTTGAACTCGGATTATTCCGTTTCAACGAGGCAGAGGTAGCAGAGATAATGATCGGGATTGGCATGGCAGTGACAGCTCTGTATTATGCCTTTGCTCTCCAGAGAAGAATTGATGTACATCGTGATGCGCTCTGGTCTATAGCTGACTCAAAAAGTTTTGCGTTTCGTGTCATTGCTGCTTTGATTATTGTGCTCGCTGTTTCTGGAGGCACAACGTATGCCATGCTGGCTTTTCCAAGAACACAGGCGAAGATTGAACGACGCATTGAAAATGGCATGGAAAAATTTGCCAGACGGTATATGCGTTATGAGCAATGGGATATCGCAGTGGACCTCTATGAGCGACTGCTCAGAAAAGAGCCGGACAACTCTTTTCTCATGCGGAAAATAGCTGATGCTTATAAAAAATCAGGAAATGATGAGAAATTCAGAAAATACGGTAAGGAAGCCATTGCAATTGACCTTGAGCGATATGAAGAAGAACCCATGAGTGCGTCTGCGAACCGTTCTCTTGCCCGAACCTACCGCATGATGGGAAATGAGACCGAAGCACGTAAGCATATAGAACAGGCCCTTGCAATTAACCTGGAACGGATTAAAGAACATCCGGAGAGTTCCAATGCCGCCTATTCACTGGGTAAAACATATGAATTGATGGAGCATTACCACGATGCGTTTGAACAGTATGATAGGGCGTATAAGCTCAGGCCAACAAGCAAAAGATTCCGAAAGGCTTATTACCGGGCCAGAAAACGTTTATAGTTGGCTGTTTAAATAATGAGAATGAACATCGTCATCTGATGATGAATGCACTCGCCCTTGTTTTCAGACGTCTCAGCATCTGCCAATAAGATGTTGTCTTTAGTAAACTGAGCACTGCCTGAACATAATTCATCATCCGCTGAAACAGTGAATCCATATGTATCACCTCTGCATGATCAGTCGCAGAGAATTTTTCTACAGTAATTACCTTTCCAAGAACGCATTCATGACTTACGGAATCATCAAGAGTGCCGACAGCATCACCTTTTGTGAGAAAAGAGATTGTATTATTACCTGAAGCGCCTTCTTTCCTGATTATCCTGTGGAGTACCGGGTGTTCATGCTGGTTCCTGAAGAGGATGATATCCCCCCTGCGCAGCTCATGATAGGGAACTTGACTGATTGTCAGGATTTCTCCTCCCTTCAGAAACGGACTCATGCTTTTGCCGGTCACCCTGACGCGAAGCTGTGAACCATTCTTCAGAATATCTTCGAACAGCCCGGTAAGTTCGGCCTTCAGTTCCTGAACCGTTGATATCGACATGGTTGCGCTATTTTTCCTCTTGAGAAATAAATTCCTCAAAAAAATCAACTACAGAATTGTCAGGTTTAAAAGAAAGTTCATATGCCGGAACTGCAGAGACTAAATCCTCACAGAAAGAAAGTATGTTTAACATTACCTCTTTGTCATACCAGGGGATCGATGTTACCGGCATAAGCCGTTCGAATGCTCTTCCTGGTTCTAATTGCTCAATCCTGTTTTCATTACCATGTCTAATAAAGAAGATCCCGGACAGCGGCACACTTTTGTTCTCGGCAATTCCTGCATCCCCAGCCCATGGTGTTCCAAACATCACAAATGAACTACTGGTCTTTCTTATGATGATACGGTCGTCACTAAAGACCTCAACAGCACGGTGACTAATGAATTGACCTGAGAGTGTACTTTTTCCAGCCCCTGACCTGCCGGCGAATATGAAACCTCTGCCGTGCAGGTTAATACCAGACGCATGCAACAATCCCCCATTCCTTTGAGCAAGTATATGCATAAGCAAGAGCTGATCCAGTGGATACTGTACGGGATTAAGGAT
>JBFGJU010000286.1:0-2273 GCA_041577035.1 Thermodesulfovibrionales bacterium
GAAAACCTTTATTATTCATTTATGGTCCAGGAATGCAATGGACGAATGCAAAATGATCGATAGGCCGATGCATTTCCCTGTAGATAAGGCTGGTGTCTGGGCTGAGGCAGTAAGAAAACGCAAACCCGTTATCATCAATAACTTTGAAGAGAATAAGGAATTCAGTAAGGGCATTCCTGCGGGTCATGTGAAACTGTCACGTCTCATGAGTGTGCCAATCTTTGACAACGACAAAGTTGTTGCTTTGGCTGCTGTTGCTAATAAGGAAAGTGATTATGATGTCGGGGATGTTGATCAGGTTACATTCCTTTTGAGGGACATGTGGCGTCATAAACAGAGGCGTGAGGCAGAAGAAACAATAAATAAATTGGCGAAGTTCCCGTCTGAAAGTCCCTATCCAGTTATGCGGATCGCGCAGGATGGCACGATTCTGTATGCCAACACGCCCAGTCAAGCACTGTTAAAAGCGTGGCAAACAGAGGTCGGCGGACCTCTTCCTGAATCCTATGAGGACATCATCGGAGATGTTTTAAAAGACGGGACACGCATAAATATGGAAGTGAAACTGGATCCCAGGATCTTATCCCTGTCATTTGTGCCGATTTCTGAACTTCACTATGTCAATGTATACGGTTTCGACACCACAAGCCGGAAACATGCTGAAAAGGCCTTGCTGGAAAACCAGTATTTTATCCAGCGGATTGCTGATACTGCCCCGAATATTCTCTATATCTTTGATGTAGAGAATATCGAATTTATTTATGCCAACCATATGCTTGAGATACAGCTCGGGTATTCTCTAGAAGGTATCCGAAAAATCAGAAAAGGAATGGAGAGGGAGCTGGTTCATCCGGATGACCTGCCGAAATGGGCTATGCATCTAAATTATATATCACGCATTGATGACGGCGATATTGCAAGTGTTATCCTACGGGTAAAGAGCGCTCAGGGTGAATGGCGATGGCTTTATAACAGAAATATTGTTTTTAAAAGGAAAAAGGGCGGAACGGTAAGCCAGGTGCTGGGGGCCGCGCTTGATATTACGGATCGAAAAGAGATAGAGGATGAGCTTGACCGCTACCGCCAGACGCTCGAAAAGATGGTGGCCAGCCGCACAGCCAATCTGATCGAGACAAATGAAGAGCTTGAACAGGAAATTGCCAGCCGTAAGCTCATGGAGAAATCATTGAGGGCGAGTGAGGACGAGTTCAGGAAGCTGTCTCAGGAATTTCATGACCTCCTTGATGCGCTTCCTGATTCTATTATGCAGCTTTCTCCTGATTTGAAAGTTACGTGGGCGAACAGGGCGACGGGCCTGATGCTCGGGCAGGAGGAATCAGATATCAGGGACTTGCACTGCTTTACGATATGGCATAACAAAAAAGATCCCTGTGAGGAATGTCCTGCGGTCAGGAGTTTCAGTACAGGCAAATACGAAACCTTCTTTGTGACGAACCAAAAAGGACAGTCATTTGATATAAAAGCGATACCAATAAAAGATGATGATGAAAGAGTTCACAGTGTCATGCTGGTAACCGGTGATGTTACTGAAAGGACCAGGCTCCAGGCTGAGGCGCTGCGGGCCGCTCACCTTGCCTCGATCGGTGAACTCTCGGCAGGTGTGGCACATGAAATCAACAATCCTATTAACGGTATTATCAACTATGCACAGATACTCATTGACAGAAACAGGAAGAGAACAGACAAGGATCTTATTGAAGATGATTTGGCCAAACAAATTATTCATGAGGGTAACAGGATTTCTAATATTGTCAGCAGTCTTCTCTCATTTGCCCGTGACACAAAGGCAGACGAGAAAGGGCATGTCAATATCAGTGACGTGCTCTCTGATGCGCTTGCCCTCACTGCCGCACTCCTGAGAAAAGATGGTATCATACTGAATGTTCGTGTTCCAACGGACATTCCGCAGGTACTGGGACATTATCAGCAGATCGAACAGGTTTTCCTGAATATCATTAATAATGCCCGGTATGCCCTGAACGAGAAATATGCCGCAATTCACAAAAACAAACGGCTTGAAATTACCGGAGAACAGTCAAGGGTGAATGGTTCTCCGGGTGTGCGAATAACGTTTGCTGATACTGGCATTGGCATTCCAGCTGATCATCTGGATAAGGTGATACACCCGTTCTTCACGTCAAAGCCCGGTGGTAAGGGTACGGGCCTCGGATTGAGCATCAGTCATGGCATTGTTACGGAACATAATGGCAGATTATTTTTTGAAAGTGAGGCAGGTAAATATACGAGGGTCA
>JBFGJU010000287.1:0-2216 GCA_041577035.1 Thermodesulfovibrionales bacterium
CCTGATTACGCTCGGCCTCGGTCTCATGTTTAAAGAGGCGGGATACAGAATCGGATATATTAAGCCTATCGGAAAAACTCCGTTGAAATACAAGAATAAGTACGTTGACGCTGATGCGGATTTCATGGGAACCGCGCTCGGGTTAAAGGACCCGACTGACGTGATTTCACCTTTTGTTGTTACGTTTGAATCGCAGAATAGATTACTCCAGGGCAAACCTTCAGACAGGTTTGAACAGGTTATGAAGGCCTTTAAGAGTATTAAGGGCAGAAGCATTGTTCTTGTCGGGGGCGCGGCAGAGTTCTTTGAGGGATCTTCGTTTGGAGTGAACGCTCTCAAAATCATTAAGCATGTGGATGCGATGACACTCGTTGTCGAGCCATGGGAAGGCGATAGCACCATAGACTCTCTTATGGGTGTGAAAGAGCTTCTCGGCAATTATTTTCTGGGCGCTGTTATAAACAAGATTCCCGAGAGCGCCCATAACCATATTAAGAAGCTGGTCAGACCGTTTCTTAAAAAAAAGGGAATTCCGGTATTCGCCTCACTCCACAGAGATATCCTGCTTGATTCTGTTACCGTTCGGCAGCTGAATACGATTCTGAATGGGAAGGTACTCTGCCGTGAGGATCGTCTTGACGAATTTATAGAGAATTTTTCAATTGGAGCCATGGATGTGGACAGCGCGCTCAAATATTTTAGAAGAACCCCCAATAAGGCTGTTATTACCGGTGCCAACAGGGCTGACATACAACTTGCGGCACTGGAAACCTCCACAAAGTGTATTGTTTTGACCGGGGGAATGTTTATGAATGATGTCATCCTGGGAAAGGCAAAAGCGCAGGATGTTCCCGTTATATCCACAAGTGATGATACCTATACGGCCGTGGGAAAAATAGAATCTGTTCTCGGTAAAATCAGAATTCGGGAGCAGAAAAAGATTTTGAAGACAAAAGAGATTGTTTCAAAAGAGTTCGATTTCAACGGATTGTTGAAGGCATTGAAAATCAATCAAAAAGAGGTGACATAATTATGGAGGATCTGAAAACATCCGAAACGTGGAGAGTATTCAGAATTCAGTCAGAACTGGTCGATGGATTTGAGACATTACATGCACTCGGTCCAGCAGTTACTATTTTCGGAAGTTCCCGCCTTTCAGAGGATAGTGCGTACTATAAGGAAGCAGGAATTGTTGCCAGAAAACTGGCTGATGATGGTTTCGCCGTAATAACCGGCGGAGGTCCCGGGATTATGGAAGGAGCAAACAAAGGAGCAAAAAAGGGAAGAGGACAGTCTGTTGGTCTTAATATCGAAATCCCAACAGAACAACTTCCTAATCAGTTCCAGGATATACCGCTTCACTTTCGTTATTTTTTCATCAGAAAGCTGATGTTTGTCAAATATGCCATCGCTTTTATAATATTCCCGGGTGGATTCGGTACGATGGATGAGCTGTTCGAGGCGCTAACACTGTCCCAAACTAAAAGGATAGATCATTTTCCCATCGTTTTATATGGCTCAGAATACTGGAAGGGATTGCTGGACTGGTTAAGAAATACCCTTGTACCGTCCGGCACCATCAGCACGGAAGATTTCTCTCTGTTTTCATTGGTTGATACCCCCGAAGAGGTATGCAGGCTGGTTGTTAATCACTGCAGGACATACGATATCGAAATCCCGAAATAAGAGCCGGAGGCAGTAAATAGTAAGCAGTAGGAAGTAGACAGCAAATAAAGATTTATCCACCAGAGGCGGACAAGCCCGCCCATAGGTGGGTTTAAGCCAAGACCTGGACAAGAGGCTGATGATTATAAAAGCTTAGACATTGAAAATTTCTCCCGTTGAAACTTTTAGGTGAGAACGGTCGCCCGCAGGGTTAAGCATTTTAGACTGTCTGAGCCGAAGGTGAGTTCCTAAAATGTACTGAGGACGATCGGACGAGCCGTTAAGAAAGTTTCGCGGGTGCCCTTCTTTTGGTTCGTTTAAAAACTTCCTCTGGAAGTTTTTATGTAAGGAAAAAAGGATAATAACATATGTCGCTGTGCACAGCACAGACGACACCCATTTCCTTGGGCATGTAAGGCAATGAGGAGTGAGTGTGAGCGAACGAATCTAAAGAAATTCTATAACCTTACATTAAAACTGCTTCTGGAAGTTTTCAAAGTGCCTGGGGTCCGGGGCAAAGCCCCGCAGCACGTTGTGTTTGAGAAAGTCAA
>JBFGJU010000288.1:0-2185 GCA_041577035.1 Thermodesulfovibrionales bacterium
AACGACTGTCTGTCCGTTATGCATAAAGCTCAGAGAGACTTTAATTGCAGAAGGAAGATAGTCCTTTTCATCGGCATCCCATTCACTTGACCAGCTTCCTTCTGTTTCATCTTCAGGGATATCAAAGTATTCAAATGTGATATCGTCCAGATCACTGAGAAGGATATATTCACTGCCCCCGTTGTCTTCCCATACCTCTTCAAGAAAATAAACATGTTCTCGTATCTTTAACATGTCGTCGTCTTTATAGATACTGACCCACTTAAGCCCCGCGGTGTCTTCCGGCCCTGTTCCGTATTCATCAACGCTGGTTGTTACAAAGCCCAGGCGGTCGGACTCACCATTGAAGTAAAGCTCCTGCTCATCAGGTTTTTTTAAGACAAAAGGGTATGAGCCGCGTATGAGCCATGCAATCCTGTCACTGATAATCTGAATCTTCTGCGTCAGTTCTGCCTTGTCAGACCCGCTTGCCTGGGATTTGTATCCTGCCCTCATTCCTGCAAACAGTGTTATCAGGATAACGACAGCAAGCGCAAGTGCGATGAGGAGCTCAAGGAGGGTTATACCCCTATTATTATTGAGGATCATACACTGTCCTTAATCCGGTAAGCCGTAATATGCCTGATGGCGGCCAGGTGACCGTGACCGAGATCTCATACAGTTTTGTTTTCTCGTCTTCTGATAACGCCTTAATCGTCACATCCCGGGATCCTTCGAAATATCCTTCAAACTCAATGTCTGACGAACTTTCCGTGGGATCAGCACTGCTGTATGCCTCGTCCATCATGGACTTCGAATAGATGAGTGCCTTGGCGTGATCATCGGCTTTTCGCACAGAGCGGAGGCTTACTGAAAAAAGCTGAAATATGGTAACGATCGCGACTCCAAAAATGGCAAAAGCAATAATTACCTCCAGCAGACTAAAGCCGTTTGATGGATGGCTTGCAGAGTACCGGATCAACCTCAATCTGATATTTCTTATCCTGTTCATTCTGGATGTTTAAGATCCCGCCGGAACAATTTCCTTTCGGGAAAAAATATACTGTTTCTCCCGTTAGTTTGTACCGGGAAGGCAACGAATATGTTTTAGTCGGGCCGTCATTGGCAAAATCAATCCAGTAGGAGTTGGATTCTTCGTCAATTCTAAACTCCGTATTTCTCCGTTCCAGCAATGCTATTTTTTTTGCATATTTTATTGTCTGAAATATTTTTCGTGCTTCTTCCCTGAATACTGCTGAGTTATACAGTCTGCTCACCGAGAATGTGACGATAGATGCGGCAAGACCGGTAATAACAAGTACAATAATCAGCTCTATTAAAGTAAAGCCGTTATTCCCAGCTCGCAATGTCCTTGCCATCACCTTCTCCGCCCGGGGCATTATCTGCACCATATGAAAACAGGTCATAGTCACCATTTGTTCCCGGAGACTGATAATGGTAAGGATGTTTCCACGGATCAAGCGGTACCTTGGTTTTTTTCAGGTATGGCCCGTCCCATCCTTCAGCTCCGGAATTCGTGATCAGTGCGTTGAGTCCCTCGGATGTAGTGGGATAATTCCCCACATCAAGCCGGTAACTGTCCAGGACCTGTCCCAGCAGTTCTATTTGTGCCCGCGCTGCTTTCTGCTGTCCTTTGCCCAGATTCTTGAAGATATTGGGGCCAACAAGCGCTGCGATAAGGCCGATAATAACCATAACCACGAGCAGTTCGATAAGCGTAAATCCCTTCTTATCCTTAAGGCGATTCTGAACTTCCTTTTTCTTCATGCAAACCTCCTTGTGTCTGGCGCAGACTTCTTACTCCTGACTGTATAATGTTTTTTGCCGCTTTGCGCTGTGCACGACCTGTTCGCCGAAGCTGTTGAGCTCAGGCTGAATGCGCGGTGCGTTTTATTTTTACAGTGGTATTTCATTGATACTGAAGATGCCGTAGAGCATCGAGATAACGATTAATCCCACGATCAGTCCCATGATCAAAATCAGAAACGGTTCAAAGAGGCTGACAAATCGCTTTATAAGGCTCTTGGTATCTGATTCAAACCGTTCGGCTATCAGCATGAATGTTTCTTCAAGCCGTCCTGCTTCTTCACCAACCGTGACCATCTGCGTGACAATGCCCGGGAAAACACCACTCTCCCTCAGAGGCAGAGAGAGACCTCTCCCTTTGTTAACGCCATCCTCCAGC
>JBFGJU010000289.1:0-2176 GCA_041577035.1 Thermodesulfovibrionales bacterium
AAACTTGAGGAAAAAGAAAAATCCGATTAATCCTTCATTCCTAAAGCAAGCATTCTATTCTTGAGCGCTGTAATTCTATCTCGTAGGTGAGCGGCTTTCTCAAATTCCAGTTCTTTGGCTGCCTTTTTCATCTCAATTTCAAGTTGCTTTAACGATTGGACATCACCGGTATATTCCTCTTCATCTTCTGCCACAGTCATCGGCACCGTCCAATAATCCGATTCGTATATCGATTTCGTGATATCCTTTATGGAACTCTGTATCGTCTGAGGTTTTATATCCATTTGCCTGTTATATTCTTCCTGAATGAGCCGTCTCCGCTCAGTTTCTTTCAATGCCCTCTTGAGTGATCCAGTGAGGATGTCAGCGTAAAAAATAACTTCTCCATGTACATTCCGGGCAGCCCTGCCGGTAGTCTGTATCAAAGACCGCTCAGACCGGAGAAACCCTTCTTTATCAGCGTCCAGAATTGCGACCAGTGACACTTCAGGGATATCCAGTCCTTCTCTCAAGAGGTTCACACCAACAAGGACATCAAAGATACCAAGGCGGAGATCCCGAATGATTTCCACTCTGTCGAGGGTATCGATGTCAGAATGAAGATATCGTGCCCTGATTCCGAACTGGGTATAATACTCTGTTAAATCTTCAGCCAGTTTTTTTGTGAGCGTTGTCACGAGAACGCGCTCTTTTTTCTGAATCCTGTTCTTTATTTCCGATAGCAGGTCATCAACCTGACCGGCTACCGGCCGAACCGAGGGCTTGGGATCTATGAGACCGGTTGGCCTTATGATCTGTTCAATAATGGTACCTCTTGATCTATCGATTTCGTACTGTCCGGGCGTTGCCGAGACATACAACGCATGTGAAACCTTTTCTTCAAATTCGCCCAGCTTCAGCGGCCTGTTGTCGAGAGCCGAGGGGAGTCTGAATCCAAAATTGATCAGCGTCTGTTTTCTTGATCGGTCCCCTTCGTACATGCCCCTCAGTTGAGGCATGGTCGCATGGGACTCGTCAATAACGATGAGCAAATCCTTTGGGAAGTAATCGATCAAGGTATAGGGTGGCTCACCGGGAGCCCTTCCGCTCAAATGCCGTGAATAGTTCTCAATACCATGGCAATAATGAAATTCTTTCAACATTTCAAGATCAAACCGCGTCTTTTCTTCGATCCTTTGTGCTTCAAGCGTTTTGCCTTGTTTCAGAAACATATTGACGCAATCTGTCATTTCTTTTTCAATAGTCATGAATGCTGCGTCGAGACGGTCATGGGGCGTCAGCCAGTGGCTGTTTGGAAACAGGGAAATCTTTTCGATCTTCCGTAACCTGCTTCCGGTGAGCGGGTCAACCTCGTAAAGGGATTCTATTGTATCTCCGAAGAATTCAATTCTTATCACTCTGTCAAGTGAAAACGATGGATATACTTCTACCGTATCTCCTCTTACCCGGAACATCCCTCTCTTGAATTCTGTGCCCGCTCTTTCGTATTGCATCGAGACCAATTTTGACAATAACGTATCCCGCTCCGATTGCATGTGTTCCTCAATAAGCAGATGCATATCCACATAGTCACGCGGCGAGCCAATACCATAAATACAGGAGACTGATGCCACAACGATAACATCTCTCCGTTCAAGTACAGCCCTGGTTGCTGAATGCCGTAATCTGTCTATATCGTCATTAATGAGGGCATCCTTTTCAATATAGGTATCCGTTGTCGGTATGTAGGCTTCAGGCTGATAGTAATCGTAGTAACTTACAAAGAATTCAACGGCATTGTCAGGAAACAAATCTTTGAATTCTCCGTACAACTGCGCAGCAAGAGTTTTATTATGAGCTATAATTAAGGTGGGTCTGTTTATATTGGCTATTACATGTGCAACAGTAAAAGTCTTGCCCGAGCCGGTTACTCCCAGCAAAACCTGATGATGCTGGTTACTCCGGATACCACGTGAGAGATTTTCGATGGCCTCTGGTTGATCTCCCTTTGGTTCAAAGTCTGAAGAAAGGCGAAATGTGGACATAGATTATTATTGTAACAATTGATCATTGTTAAATCATCAGGGGACTCTTAAAAAGCTCATTACGCTGAGCAGATCTCACGGTATTTTCCAGCAGCATTGCAATGGTTACCGGGCCGACGCCACCGGGAACGGGTGTGATCATCGAGGCCTGT
>JBFGJU010000290.1:0-2156 GCA_041577035.1 Thermodesulfovibrionales bacterium
CGAGAGTTGAAGATGCTTAACAGGTGCTCTGCGCTGTTCATGCACAAAAAAGAAAACAACAAACAGGCTTTTTGATATTTTCTCAAAGTCCAAGAGGAGGGGCAGATCTCCACAATCAACATAACCGGTAGAATGTGGAGACCTGCCCCTTACATTACATAATGCCGCTTATTTTCCAAATACCTTCTGCAAAAGATCCGTCACCCGGGCTGCAGGATCTGTTCTGATCTTCATTTCTTCCTGCCCGACCATGTAAAACAATCCATCGAGTGATTTATCCGTCACATAGTGGTCGAGGTCAAGAGACTGTTCATCCATGAAGGGGATTTTTTCGTACCTCCCTATCATGTTTTTATAAGACTTGGTTGTACCAACCTCATCCATACTCGATGAAATAATCGGTTTGAAGGCTTCATAGAGTCTCTCCTCAGTCTTCTCCTCAAAAAAATCTGTCGCAGCTGTATCACCTCCGTTCAGAATGCCCATGACATCCTGGATCGACATCTCACGTATGGCATCCCCAAAGATGGAAGCGGCCTCTGGTGCTGCCTTCTCTGCCGCCCTGTTCATGCTGAGCACAAACTCGTCAACCTCTTTTCCAAATCCCAGTTTTCCCAGAACATCAGCAACGTTCTGTATCTTTTCCGGCATGAGGATTTTTATAAGACTGTTACCAAAGTATCCGTCAACCTGCGAAACATTCCCAACCGCATTCTCAGTGCCGATTGCCAATGCTTCTTTCAGGCCTGAAATCGCTGTTGACTCATCAACCCCGGTGCTGGATGAACTCCCCGAGCTTTTAAAAATTTTGTCGAACAGTCCAGCATAACTCACTGATGAAACAAGTACGACCATACACAAAAGCAGAAAAGCCGTCTTTTTCACATTGCCTCCTTTTCCATTGTGAACATATGAATAGTCTGTGCTACCAAATTATTTCCATTATGGTTTTAAAGCTGACGTGCAATGGGGGCACCGGGACGCCTTAATAGGGATTTCTGTAAAACAGAATGTGCAGTCTTTTGTCGTCGGTTCAGGTGGCGGTGCTTCTTCCTCTTTTTTCATCTTGCTCAGCTGTTTTATGAGAAGGAATATCGCAAAGGCCACAATAAGAAAACTGATAATGGTGTTAATAAAAACACCGTAGTTAATGGTTACGGCACCGGCTTCCTTGGCAGCGGCAACGGTCTCATACGGGCCTGCTGTGGCACCCTGCTTGATGACAAAGAACAGATTGGCAAAGTCAACACCACCCAGTAACAGGCCGATGGGTGGCATGATCACGTCTGCAACGAGAGACTTAACAATCGTTCCAAAGGCCGCTCCTATTATAATACCAACCGCCATATCAACCACATTACCTTTCATGGCAAATTCCTTAAAATCCTTCAACATATGTAAGACCTCCTTTTTCAAAATGTCGTGGGAAAATACCCCTGCAACCCCTTATTCTGAACATATCACACCCCAGACCGCGATGCAACTCTTTTATAACACTGATATTTCTCAATAATACGCGGAGAAAAAAACCCGTACAGAACTCACGTGAAGACGCTGATATGCAGTATGCAGCTTTCGAATCAAGACAACTATGAGGTATTATATAAAGTATTACCGGTAAGGGGGTAATTATGAAGGCCGTCTGGAATAATGCGACAATAGCTGAAAGTGATAATACCGTAGTTGTCGAAGGAAATCACTATTTTCCGCCTGATTCCGTCGAGTGGCAGTATCTTGAAAAGACTGACCATACC
Organism: Thermodesulfovibrionales bacterium; assembly: GCA_041577035.1. Taxonomy (GTDB): domain Bacteria; phylum Nitrospirota; class Thermodesulfovibrionia; order Thermodesulfovibrionales; family UBA6898. Next base: position 1,755 of record JBFGJU010000290.1, read on the forward strand.
ACCATCTGCCCATGGAAAGGCACAGCAATCTACTATTCGATAACTGTTCATGACAAAAGAAATGAAAATGCCGCATGGTCATATCCTGAACCTTCAAAGGCTGCGGAAAACATTAAGGGATACATTGCTTTTTACGGCAGTGTTGCTGTCACGTAATACAGAACAGTATCCCTGAACATTAACGATGAACCAGAAGAGACCCGCTTTGGAAAAAAAAGGTATCTGTGGCATATGCAGTGCCGGCTGCTGGATCATTGCTGAATATGATGATCGTGGCAGAATAGAGAGCGTGCGTCCGGATAAAGGTTCAGAAATGGGGATGCTCTGCACCATTGGGAAATATTCACCGGATATCATTTACTCACCCGACAGGCTTCTCTATCCCATGAAACGAACAGGTGC
>JBFGJU010000291.1:0-2117 GCA_041577035.1 Thermodesulfovibrionales bacterium
GTGAGCTTGTCGAACCATGTGAAGGGCCTGCCGACCCTTTCCACGCACCACCGAAGGCCTGGGCAACATCTTCGAGCACAAACAGGCCATGGTCATTGGCTATGTTCATGATTTCATCCATATCGCATGCCTGACCATAGATATGAACCGGCAGAATGCCAACAACTGATGAGTCTAAGGTTGAGGTCGAGGTTGAGGTTAAGAAATTCTTGATCAAATCACAATCTATATTGTAGGTCTTTGGATCAATATCAACAAAAACAGGTGTTGCCCCGGATCTGAGGATTGCGTCGCCGGTGGCGGTAAAGGTGAACGGAGTGGTAATGATCTGATCGGTCCTGTCGAAATATTCCTGATTTTTCAGTTTAATGGCCATAGCCCTGAGAGACAAAACCAATGCCTCGGTTCCTGATGATGTTCCTATGCAATACTGCACGCCTGTATATTCAGCGATTTTCTCCTCGAGCTCTTTGACTTCAGGTCCAAAGATCCATTTCTGATGCCCAATGCACTTCTCCAAAGCAGCGTCAATATCCGCTTTCATATAATCATATTCAGCCTTGAGATCCAGCATGGGAATCTGTTTCATTGTGTCTCCTCTATGATGTGAAGTTTATTCTTTACCAACTTATAGGTGTTACTGCACAGTGAGCATGACAGTTTACTTTTATAGTGCCGAAGTTTTTCTCCGCAGCGGCATACCCATCCGCTCACTTTTGCGGGATTGCCTATCATAAGGGCGTAATCAGGCACATCCTTTGTTACGACAGCGCCTGCGCCGATGAACGCATATCTGCCGATGGTACTCCCGCAAACAATCGTTGCATTTGCCCCGATCGTAGCCCCCTGCTTCACAAGCGTTTCTTTCAGCTCCGTCATCCGTGGTATTTCACTGCGGGGATTGAACACATTGGTAAACACCATGGAAGGGCCGCAGAAGACATGATCTTCGAGGGTCACGCCTTCATAGACAGAAACATTATTCTGTATTTTTACATTATTTCCGATAACAGCACGGGGACCTATCACAACGTTCTGCCCTATCCTGCACTGTTCCCCTATCTTCGAACCCTTGAGCACATGGCTGAAATGCCAGATGTTTGTGCCAGTGCCAATCTCAGCGGGATCATCTATCACAGCAGAGGGATGAACAAAAAAGGATGCGCCTGCTGCCGATTGAGCATCTATGGTAATAGGATTCCCGTTCTGTTCCAGGGAACGCTGGCATGCGTGCAGCACTTTAAGCACACGCACACCTTCTTCAGCATCTGTCTTCGGCTTACTCCTCAACCTGACACAATCAATAAAATGCGCGCATTCCGCTTTCAAAGGTTCAGAGGAATCAATTTCAACAACCTGAGCCTCTTTTTTATCAGGCACCGGCATATTCTTTTTCCAGCTTATCCTGTGCGGAAACAGGAGCAGTTTGTCCTTTTTTTCTACGTCATTAAAGACCGCCATTTTTTCCGACCCCACAACAATGAATTTTTGTTCTTTATAGGGATGAAGCCAGCTCACAAAAATGTGGGCTCTCACCCCGACCGGAAAACGTAACGTACTCATGGTCACATCAGCAATTTTCTCCTGCAGATACTGTCCCCCGAAGGAAGAGACCTCGTCAGGCATCTGCCCGGTCAGAAAAAGAATCACTGATATGTCATGCGGTGCAAAACTCCAGAGGATGTTTTCCTCCTGTCTGATCTTTCCGAGATTTAACCGGTTTGAGTAGATGTAATAGAGTTTGCCGAGCTCTCCATCATCTATCATCTGCTTAAGCTTAAGAACAGCAGGATGATACTGAAGGAGGTGTCCAACCATAAGTATTCTTTTGGTATCCCGGGCGATTTTCGTTAATTCAATGCCCTCCTGAACCGAAAGACTTATCGGCTTTTCAACAAAAACATCCTTTCCTCTTAGCAGGGCTTCTTTTGCAAGACAATAGTGCGTCTCAGCCGGCGTTGAAATGGCAACAGCTTCCACTTCATTCAGAGAGAAAACATCATCCGGATTATGAAGCACCAGTGCATCGGGATATTCTTTCTGAAAGGTAATGAGTCTTTCTCTGTCTTCATCACATATTGCATGCAGTGTTCTAAGGGCATTGAAATTTCTGATCA
>JBFGJU010000292.1:0-2117 GCA_041577035.1 Thermodesulfovibrionales bacterium
AAGGTGCTCTTTTGTCCCCGGGTATGTTTAATTAAATACAGCATATTGAGAATCCCGCTGATATCCAGTCCACAAATACATCAGTTTCGGGAAATCGCCTTCTCCTGTTACAGTATGAATACCAAACGGAATGCTGCCCCGACCGGAGAGATTGTGCATGGTTACCGCAAAGAGGTCTGCCAGGTCAAGCATCCGCTTATACCTGATCACCTTTGCTTCCTCTAATCCTGACATTTCTTTAGCAACGGCGATGGTGTCCTCAATATAACCCAGCTGATCGACTAAACCATTCTCAACAGCTTGACTTCCCGTAAAGATCCTGCCATCTGCGAGCTTTCTCACATCCTCTATCTTCATATTTCTGCCATCAGAGATAATCTGCAGGAACCTGGTATACATCTCATCAACAATGTCACGCAGGACTTTTCGTTCCTCATCAGACATCTCTTTAAAAGGGGAACCGATGTCCTTCATATCCCCCGATTTTATTGATGCGATTGAAATACCGAATTTTTCTGCCAGAGGGGCAACATTAACAAGAGGCATTATGACGCCGATACTTCCCGTAACAGATGTCGGATGAGCAATTATCCTGTCTGCGGCGGCTGAAATATAATAGGCCCCGGAAGCCGCAACATCCCGCATGATGACGATCACTTTTTTCCCGGTCGTCTCTTTAAAGGATACAATCTCTTTATAGATGATATCGCTTGCCGTTATTCCTCCACCGGGACTATCTACATCCAGTATCACCGCCTTTACAGCATTATCTTCACGTGCCTGATCAAGCTGCTTTTTCACGTTTTCTACGATACTTGGAGTTTCAACAAGAAGGTTTTTGGTTGATTGAGCAGTAATGACACCCTTTATGGGTATTACGGCGATCTTATTATTCCCTGTACCCTTTATCACCACTTCTGCGAGTTTTCTAGTGCTCTCCTCTTCCATACCTGGTGAGAGTGAACCCTTAATCACAAAAACAGCCATCAGTGAAAAGAATAAGATAATGCAGCAAAGAAAAAAGAATATTGCAAATGAAGTTGAAATCCAGAAACCTGCTCTGCCTCTTTTCCTGGGACTCTCCATATTTTCTCGCTCAATTTCCAAAACTATCTCCTCTCCAGGACCCGGACAAACCCTTACCACACAGAAGTTTCAAATTACACCAGCTTCAACCTACGGTCTGATTTGCCAGTCTCAATGTTGCTCTTAATTGACACCTCTGTGCTGCCATAAACAAGAGAACCTGCTGTATCTCCAGATTGTAGTTAAGCTGAACCTGCTTGTCAACATATTTGGACCGAGGTATCCAATCCCTTGTATCCTTTTTCAATAAACGGTAAATGCTCGATGCCGATATAACCAAGGATTTTTCCCACGATAAAGTCAACCTGGTCTTCAATGGTTTCCGGGTGAGAATAGAAACCGGGCATCGCCGGCAAGATGCAGGCCCGGGCCTGAGACAACTTCAACATACATTCTAAATGAATAGAGGTCAAGGGAGTTTCCCTCGGCACAACGACCAGTTTCCTTCCCTCCTTCAGGTTGACACTCGCTACACGCTGAACAAGATTAGCAGAGATACCATTAGCGATGGAGCAGAGCGTATTCATACTGCACGGCACGATAATCATCGCCTCGGTCTCGAATGTTCCGCTTGATATCGGTGCAGCGATATCTGACACGTTATATTGCGTAACAGCAGAGCTTTTCTGTCCTGTAAATTTGCTGACATTAAAGTCGTCCCGGTTTAATGAAAGTCCTAATTCATGTTCTATCACTTTAATGGCAGAGTCGGATACTATTAAGTGTGTGCGGTACGCTTTATCACACAAAACCTGCAAGAGGCGCTGTCCATACACAACACCGCTGGCTCCCGTAATTGCCACGACGATATTTTTCATAAGAAGTTCCTACATAACAAACTACACAAAACAGTACAGACGTATACGTCTGGCGAAACTGCTCAACTGCATTATTGCATACCGACTCATACCGGAAAAAACAGACTTCCCTCTCATTCAGTTGCTGGCCCTCAATACAACAAGAATATCATAGATAGCATGGGTATATATGGCTATTCCTAATCCGCGTAACGCGAAGATTACGGCCAGGAT
>JBFGJU010000293.1:0-2110 GCA_041577035.1 Thermodesulfovibrionales bacterium
CTTGATGATCTTCTTGCCTTCCTCCAGTCGCCGCGCCAGCTCTGTCTCTTCATCTTTCGTCAGTATCGTGATGTTCCCCATCGAATGAAAATACGCCTGGACCAGATCCTCGGTCTTGTCATACGGCGTTGCCTCTTCTTCCTCTGGTGACGCTTCGGTAAACGTCTCATCAGGAGCATCAACGATCTTAATTCCCATATCCCTCAAAAGATCTATCAGCTCCTCAACATCATCAGGCGTGAAGTAATCCGAAGGAAGGGCATCATTTATCTCGTCATAAGTAAGTTTCCCGCGTTTCTTACCAATGTCAATGATCTCTTCATAAATATCTGTTTCCTGCATCTTAATTGCCCCCTTTATATTCAAAGCAGCACGGCTGCTCACTGCTTTTTTATTCTCCTATTTCGTATAATCATAGCTCTTTTTTCGGTGTTAGTATAGTCCAAAAATATGAAGATTATTTGAATTCATAAATATGCAATATGATATATAAATAAAACACACCTTTTAAGAAAAGATTTCACAACAGATTTCTTTGAAGGCAATACCGGAGAACTCACCATATAATTATTTTAAATCAAGAGGTTATAGGACAAGGTTATAGGACATGTAGCGAAATGATCTGTTCCGGACATCGGCAACTAATGGTATAATAGGTATATTCTTTTTGAGGAGGACACATATGAAAATTGAACTTGAAGGCACCTTGCTCAGGATGACGCCTGAAAATGATCAGGAAAAGACTGAGCTCAATCAGCTCTGGACCGTTGTCATCGGCTGCGTTAATGAAGGCAAAAAACTGGTTCCGGTTGGGGAGTATATTCCTGGCATGAAGGAAGTGGCAGTATTTAATATTGAGTAAGTAAAATTAATTAATATCAAGAAGTTATAGAATATACTTCTAGTTTTCTATGAGGTATAAAGAAATTATAAGAGCGTGCTCCTGAATCACGTTGGCGTTATCAACAAAAATGAAGAAGAAGCAATTCTGTTTTATCAGGGATTTCTGGGTCTTGATAAAATACGTGATTTCATTGTTTCGTCTGAGCTCTCATATCAGCTATTTGGTATCTCACAGGAGATAAAAGTACTCGTCTTTGTAAAAGAGACAGTCAAAATAGAAGTATTTATTTATCCTGAATTTTCCATTGCCGCTCCCAATATAGCCCATGCAGGCTTTTTCATTGACAACCTTGCTGATCTTATTGATAAAGCACGTGGAAAAGGCATTGAAGTCATATCAGGCGATCACTCCGGAAGGACTGTTTATTTTGTCAGAGATTTTTCAGGCAATCTTGTCGAGATCAAACAGAAGCAATAAGCACTAAGAACAGTTTTATCCGACCGAGGTGGACAGGCCCGCCTCAGTCGGGTCAAGGCAGAGGTTTAGATAAAGGCAAAAAAATAAGGCGTGAGCAGTTCATCCTGAAGCCTTAGGACGAAAGATAGAACACAGGATAATACAAAAACGCTCTCATATGTTAAAGTGAAAATATGAAAATTTTCATTCTGACAGGTTTCTTTATAGCTCTCTTATACATATTTGCAGCATTTAATCTGCGACGGGGTTATCAGAATCTGTTATGAGGAGGGGTGACATCCTCCGTGCGAGAGAAAATAAGAAAGAAACTTGTAGCCAAAGGGATTGACCCTCCTGAATGGATTAAGAAAAGTTCAAGAAACTGCTGACCACTGCCATCAGTTCCTGAGTGCTTTTTGGTTATCAGGCACTTGTCCGCAACGAAATGTCTTATCCCGTGCAGAGTTCCAGCAGTCGTTCCTTGGTTCTGAGTTTACTCAGGGCTTTCACCTCAATCTGTCTTACCCGTTCCCGCGTGAGTGAGAGGTGTTTTCCAACTTCTTCGAGCGTGTAGTCTCTCCCAACACCGATACCGAATCTCATACGGATCACTTGTCGTTCCTTCGGATGAAGTGTCTTGAGGGCCGCGTTGATTTTTCGAGTGGCTTCATTTCTCTCAAATGTTGTATCCTGCGAAGGACTGGTACTGTCTTTGATAAAGTATTCGAGACTTTCTTCGGTATTGTGAGAAATCGGTGCATGAAGAGCAACTGTTTTCGGCACAGCATTGCATATCTCTTTAATCTTTTC
>JBFGJU010000294.1:0-2098 GCA_041577035.1 Thermodesulfovibrionales bacterium
AAGCGCCTTTATCAGGGCGTCTTCTACGCCTTTGACAGTCGGTTCAGCAGGAACGATATTGGTCGAAATTTCCTGCAGGCGCTCTGCTGTTTTGTTGGCTAAGGTATTCGTTACAACGACCTGCCCTGCCGCCGCCATCTCGAGGGGAACAATACTCGGATGGGGTGAGAGCATGAGACTGAGTCCCAGATCAAATTCAGGAAGCAGGTCGCGGTATACATTCAGGCTCATCTTCGGAAGTAATGTCATTGATATGGAATCGTGAAGGGTTATCCTTTTCTCAGCAGATTCAACACTGCCCATTCCGTAAAACTGCCATATATCTTCGGGAAAATCTCCCCTGAGAATGAGGTTCGAAAGGGCCATGATCCCGAGTTCGAACATATTCCGCGATGCATGCTCCTCGGGCCTGGCGTAAAACATTAGCTTCTTTTTCTTACGGTCCGTCATACTCTGGTTTGTTACGTTAAATTTGAGCAGTGCATTCTGGATAGGAACCGAATCCCGGTCACCGCTCTCCTGCCCATCCTGAAAAACACCGAGTCTGTTCTGCCTGAAATAGTCCCGCAACATATCGGTAGAGAATATCGCATAATGAGGAAACAGATAGCTTTCCAGGGCGAGAGAGGTGCAGGTCCCCGCACGGTAAAATGCCGGCTCATATTCCTGGCTGAAATAGATGAACCGCTTTGTATTCAGAAATTTTCTCGCATAATTGGCAACATGGGCAGTCCACCAGCTCGTTGCGAGAAAAACATCATCTGTGCTTACCTCGATGGGTTCTGCCCGTGAAAAGGCATAGACAACCTCAACGAGATCAAAAAAATCCTCCAGTCCCTCGTACTTTTTGATTTCATTCCTCCAGACATCGGGCTCGTACCGGCATTCCTCAACAATGATGAGCCTGACCCGGTAGCCCTCCCTGGCCAGCATCTGCGTAAGGCTGAACATGCCATAGTATCCGCCGAAAAAATATCGGAAGTCTATAAAGGAAATCAGTACGTTTACCCTCATAGAGAGTCCGTCTTTCAGATGGAGATTCAGCGGCGAAATCATGTGCCTGATATGATTGACCACAAATATTGCCGGATGTTCACCCGATGGAGCAGCTTTGATGTACCGTTGATATACCTTTTTTGCAAAAGAGGTATATCCGTAATCACGTATATAATTTCTCGACTTAATGATCAGATCATATAATGGCATCGGTCTTATCGTTCGTGAAGGCGCTGTCTGGCAGCACCGCTCTGCTCTGTTTGTACATTTTCTGAAGAGCACCGAAGTATATAATAATTATATGCGTTTTCACCAGCAGAAAAAGTACTACGACGGTTATGCACTGCTCTCTAACGCCTCGCGTTCTGATCTCTTATTTAGAGAAAGAGTTTTTTGAGTTTATAATATTTGTTCAGAATTTTCACTGACAGATAACTCTTCAGCAGCAGTTCATCATAGCCGAGCGTGATCATCTTTCTTCCCGATATCCGGTTTTTGACGACTTCCGGAAGCATGCCGGAAAAACTCTTTTCAAGATGGACGAAGCGTTTGATTTCTTTCCTTTTGTGTTCCTGCATTTCCGGACACCGGAGGGAAAGCACGTTCGCAATAAGGACTCTCCTTATATATTCTGTGTAATAAAACGACTGATACTCACGGAGACGCGGACCGAGATTCAGCACAGTTCCGAACATCTGTTTCAATCGAATGATTATTCCGGACATGCGGCTCTGTCCTGTATTCCGCTCTTCCCCGTGGGCTCTGTGCCCGTAAACATTTCCCGCATGCTGCCGATAATTATACAAAGGCATAGAGACATACCTGATGGTTCCGAGAGAAAGTGCCGTGCACGCGATAAAGTTGTCGTGGTAGGCGTCGCCGATTCTCTTGGGAAACGGCACCAGGTATGAAAGCAATTCCCTGCGGAACATCGACGCGGCACCGGTTACGGTGTTGGCGATAAGCAGAAGCGTAAGGTCGGTATAATTATTCTTTCTTGAGGTCCAGTACGTTGGATGGAGCATTTCATCATGTTCATTTACAACCTTCATGTCTGAATAAACGAGTGTGGTCCCGCTGTCAATATGGTCTGCCAGCACCG
>JBFGJU010000295.1:0-2092 GCA_041577035.1 Thermodesulfovibrionales bacterium
ATTGACAGTGGCTCGTTTATCCTGGATACGTACAACCTTCAGGGTGATCCGGCACTGAAATTACAATAAGGATACCAACTACAAATATATATGAATGAGTTTTATGAGCAGGTCTTCACCATAAAGCAAGATATCGTACATCGTACAATTGCAGGCGAGGTTTTTCTTGTCCCAATCCGCGGCAGGCTTGCTGACATGCAGCAAATCTTTTCTCTGAATCCTGTGGCAGAACATATCTGGAAGCATTTGGATGGAAAGAGGAAGCTCGGTGACATCCGTGACAGTGTACTCAGTTCCTTTGATGTGCGGAGGGAAGAAGCTGAATCTGATATTCGCGAATTCATCGAAGATCTCTTAAGCGCAGAACTGATTATAGGAGAAAATGCATAATGCAGTGCACACACACCACATGGCTCAGCAATGATGAGTTTTTATCCCAATTCAATGAGAAAATCATACGAGATCGCGTTCCTGTTACCGGCAGTATTGATATAACCTATCTCTGCAATCTAAACTGCCTTCATTGTTATGTTGGGCCGCAATCGTTCCGCAGATCGCGGTCTCAGAACGAGCTGGATACCGATACTATATTATCACTGATCGATGAGATTGCCGAAGCAGGTTGTCTTAACGTCCTTTTGACCGGGGGAGAACCGATTTTCAGAAAAGACTTTCCCACTCTGTATCGTCATGCGAAGAATAATGGGATTCTGGTCACTCTATTTTCGAACGGTACGCTCATAACAGAAACGATTGCTGACCTTTTTGAGGACCTTCCACCGCAGGCAGTTGAAATAACACTGTACGGTGCTACCGCCGCAACGTATGAGCGGATTACCGGCATTAAAGGTTCATATAGAAAATGTTTAAATGGCATTGAAATTCTTCTGGGGCGCGGTATAGAAGTAAAACTAAAGACTATCCTTATGTCTTTAAACCGTCACGAATTCCTCGATATGGAGAATATGGCAAAGGGATTCGGGGTCAATTTCCGTTTCGATGGCGCAATCTTTCCACGCTTCAATGGCGACAAGTTTCCACTTTCCTTGCGTATTTCTCCCGAAGAGATTGTCAAAAAAGAATTTTATGATACTGCCAGGCTGAACCAGTGTACTAAGTTTTATAGTGATGTAAAGAAAAGACCGGTTCCTGATTCTCTCTACAACTGCGGTGCCGGGATTGGCAGTTTCCATATAGACGCTTATGGAAACCTCACTCCATGTCTGATGACAACAGGGATTAAATACAACCTCTTGCACGGAAGCTTTTTGGAAGGCTGGCGGGATTCCATGCCGCTTGTCAGGCAAAAGAAAGTCGATTATTCGTATCAGTGCACGACATGTGAAAAAAAAGTGCTTTGTGGATATTGCCCACCCTTTTTTGAGATGGAAAATGGAAGTGAATATCTTCGCTCCGAGTATCTTTGTAGTATAGGAAAAAAACGTTTTAAGATGGTGGAATGTTCTCTTTAATGGATACGGAATTTCAAACATGGTATGATATATCAACGTATTGATTATGGATAAAGAAGAAGAATTTATAAAAAAGCCCTACGAGAAACCAAGACTGAGAACGATTGAGCTTGTCGCTGAAGAAGTCCTGGCACCGGGCTGTAAAAGCTGGGGTGATCTTGCCTCGGGTGGTATTTCGCCTCCATGCACTTTTAATTTCTGTTCCGCTATAGGCTCATAAAAGAATTCCACACGTTGAATACTCTGTATCACTATTCATATTAAAGGAAATCATGGCAGAAATAATGCATTTAGAGATTGCCGGAATTCAGTTCTTGATCAAGTCGAAAACGTCGCTCATACGGCATGAACCAGCGTCTCACTATCTGCCCTTTCTCAGGCAATCGGTTGATTCTTCAACAGAAATGGTTTCTACTATCAGCCTTGAAGTAAACAAAATGCCGGATGTTCAACGTATGTTAAAAATCTTTGAGAGTGGTTTATCATGGTCGATGTATATCAACGATCAGGACTACTTCATGGAATATAGACCACCAGCCTTTCATGACCCTTTCTGGATAGCACATATTGATTCAACGCTTGAGAATACAACCGTTTACTGTGGGGAACGCTTTCTCACG
>JBFGJU010000296.1:0-2085 GCA_041577035.1 Thermodesulfovibrionales bacterium
AAACTCAATAACGATACGAAGGGCATCCCAATAATCATGCTGACTGTCAAGAGTTCCTTAGACGACAAGGTGTCATCGCTTGAGGCTGGTGCTGATGAATATCTCGCAAAGCCTTATAATGAAGTCGAGCTCAATGTTACGATATATGCCGCTTTAAGAACGAAAGCACTTCAGGACGAATTGAAGCAGAAAAACAAGCAGATGGAGGGATTGCTGACAAAGGTTGAAGTTCTTGCTATAACAGATCCCCTGACAGGGCTCTATAATAGAAGGTACTTTGACAGTGTTCTTAAGAAAGAATTAACTGAAAGGAAAAGATATGGACAAAGTGTTACCTGTCTCATGATGGATATAGACCATTTCAAACAAGTTAATGACACGTACGGTCATGAGGCCGGGGATTTTGTTCTCAAGGAGATTGCGGCATTATTAAAAACCCATTTGAGGGAAGTGGACACTGTTGCACGATGGGGTGGCGAGGAATTTATTGTTATGATGCCTCATACGGATATAAATGGCGCTTTCGTACCTGCTTCGAGAATATTAAAGGCGATTGCAGACAAGAAATTCGATAAGATTCCTGACGCACATATAACAGTGAGTATCGGACTTGCGTGTACAGGGGAAGCACAAAATGCGCCTGACATACTGGTCAATTCGGCAGATCTTGCACTTTATGAAGCAAAGAAAAAAGGTCGGAATAGGATAGAGGTGGCTCCCGAAAAATAGCAGCCTATCCTTCACCTTACCGTACTCCTTTGTCAACCCGCCCAGCATCCTTGATAGGGAGTAATTGCCGTTACTCGGGAGTATGCCAAGGAAATCAATGACGAAATGGGAAGTTCAGGCCACGCCTAAAGCATCTTTTTACCCTGTCAATCTGTTTCTAACGATGGGTTGAGGATTTTATCTATTGTTTCAAATACAGAATGAAATCATTATAATATGAATAATAGGTTGCGAAATGATAATGAGTAAATGTTCTGGTCTAACTTTTCTGTGTCGTGTTCGATTCCAGTTCACGGTCGTTTGCCTGATATTTTCCCTGCTATATCTTTTTGGAATTTTTCATTCACAGGCTCAGGCGTGCGGCTGGTGGGGTGACGGCCAGCATGATGACGATGCAATCTTGGTAGACTCCGATGGCAAGCCTGTATCTGATGAGGAGCCTTTATTGGAAGACCCTGCAGAACAAACCAGAATTGGAAATCGTTTTAGAAGTGGAGAAGACAGTCCCCGGGACTACAGAGAGGCTGTTCGTTGGTATCGCAAGGCTGCTGAACAGGGCTTTGCCGGTGCTCAGAACAATCTCGCCAATATGTACGAACAGGGGCATGGCGTTACACAGGACTATACTCAGGCTGCAGAGTGGTATCTGAAAGCAGCGGAACAGGAAAACAGTTATGCGCAACATAGTCTCGGCAGAATGTATCGTGAAGGACAGGGTGTTCAGCAAGATTTTTTGAGGGCGGTCAAATGGTTTCAAAAAGCAGCAGAAAAGAGACATCCCATGGCTTTCCGGGACCTGGGAACCATGCATTGGAAGGGGCTCGGTGTTTCAAAGGATACGGTATCGGCTTATATGTGGTGGAAGCTTGGAGCTGAATATGGTGATGAAGAAAGCGAAAAGCAACGGAATATGATCGCTCAGAACATGCTTCCGGACCGCATCCATGAAGCTGAAAAAATGGCACAGGAATGGATGCAGGGGAAAAAGTAATCTGTAATAAGTCTTCTCAAATGTTAATAGTCAGTCAGACCTGTCCGCCTCGGGCGGGTAAACCCTCCTTACTCCGCGGCGGGTAAACCTGTATTTCTATTGCTGATCCGTCAGGGCGAATACCTTCCCTTTGGATGTCGTTTCTTGAGTGCATCAGGCAGGATAAAGCTTATGCGGTCTTCAATGCCGTCCTTTTTCAGGGAAATGCCGAGTTCCCACCGGTCCTCTTTCTGAAGATCCAGCCCTGAGACAATGTAGAGACCGTTTCCTTTGTCAGTAATGACAGGTGTGTCCGGAGCATTCTCGCCGGTCGCGAGATTCTTGTAAGAAAACGTGAGATCGACCCCTTTGACATCCTTATCATC
>JBFGJU010000297.1:0-2075 GCA_041577035.1 Thermodesulfovibrionales bacterium
CAAATAGTAAATGCCCCAACTATAGAAAGTGTACCAAATTTTGTCAGAGTGTCAACTTTTTTTTTACGAAGATGGAGAAAGCGTTTTATAATCTTTTTCTGAAAAGGGCAAAAAATTGTTCCAATCCCTTTTGATACAAGGGCCTTTTATGCCAGGAATCCGCCGTGATTCTGCGCGATATGTTCAGATCTTCGTAGAAGATTTGTTCCATTTTTGTTCCAAAAGATGTGTCAATAATTCCTACATTTCCTTCATCGTTTCTCCTCAGTGACTGAAAATCCAGGTTCGCTGAACCTATGATGCTCCAGAGTCCGTCAAAGACTGCAGTCTTTGCATGCAGGATTTCACCTTGATAATTATAAATTTCCACACCCGATCGCAGAAGCCGCGCAAAAAAGGCCCTTCCTGCAAAATGCGCAGATCTCACATCAGACGTGCCGGGTAAAAGAAGTTTCACTGACACACCCCGTTGTACGGCATTAGCAAGTGCTTCTATCAGTACCGCGCTCGGCGTAAAATATGCAGTTGTCAGATAAATGCTTCTTGTAGAGCTATTGATGCTGTAATGGAGCAATTTCCGCATATCTTTTCGACCTTGTGCAGAGCTGGCGAAGATTGGAAGCGCAGGGAGTCCATCTGGCAGTGGTTGTACCGTTGTCCTGAAAACGATAGGTTCACCTTTCCATATGGTCCAAACTTTCTTGAAAGAGTCCAGAAGATTCATGGCAATCGGGCCTTTAAGGAGTAGTCCTGTGTCTCTCCAGCTTTTCTTCTTCCATGATCTATGGTATCCCCGGTATTCATTGGCGATGTTAAGGCCTCCGGTAAAGGCCATTTCACCGTCAATGATAATAAGTTTTTTATGATCTCTGTGGACGTAATGAAGCGGAGCGGTCCATTTGAATGGCCGTGACGCCCGTATCCGAATGCCCGATCTCTGAAGATCTCTCCAGAACCGTAATGGTGTTCCGAATGAACCAAAATGGTCATAGAGAATATATACCTTTACACCCTCTGCTGCTTTTTGCTTGAGGATTTCTGCAAGCTCTGTTCCTGTTTCGTCGTTTCTGAATATATAAAACTCCAGACATATAAGATGTTGTGCTGTTCGTAAAGCGTTGAAGATTTTTCTGAAAGAATCACGACCTTTCCAGAGGAGGACAACCTGATTGCCATCAACAAACGGTAACCCATAGACACGTTGAATGATATGCCTTTTCAGAAATGAATGTATTCCGCGGTCATGCATAAATCATGAACAGGTCTCCTGCACGTACCGTCATCGCAGGCGATGCCTTTTTAACCCTATGCCTCTATTCATATACGAAACCGATTTAGTAGATATTTTATACGGGGATGAGATACAATTGATAGAGTTATTTTTTTGGGATAATGAGTGGATATAGCTATAAAAAACATAGGGGAGGCAACGTGTGCCTGTGATGTACTGATTCTCCCGGTAATCAAGAATAATGTAAAAGTGTATGATTATCTTGGTACATCATTTAAGCGGCTGATCAAGAAACGTATTTTTCGGGAATTTAATGCTGATCCAAATGCGCTGCAGCTGCTGGCTGCACCTGATGATCTTGGTTCGGAATGGATTCTGCTCACCGGTATCGGAAGAAAGAACGAAATCACCGCTGATACTATCAGGCAGGCCGGGGGAAAAGTTGCCGAATATCTTAGGGACAAAGGACTGACGAATACTGCTCTGTCAACCAGGGTAATTTCTTCTCTTTCAATATCTCCGGCGATCTTTATTGAAGGAATGCTGCTCGGGATATACCGATTTGATCGGTATAAAACCGATCAGCAGGAGAACCGCATCGACAGTATCACGATATTGGCCCGGATAACAAAACGGCTGCAGTCTGCTCTCATTTGGGCAAAAACAGCCGCATCTGCGGTTAATTTCGCACGAGATCTGGTCAATACTCCTTCGAATGATATGACTCCTTCAGACCTTGCCGAGGCTGCCCGAACACTCGGGCAGAAGAACCTTTCCATAACTGTGTTGGATAGGAAGGATGCCCGGAAACTCGGTATGGGGGCTTATCTGTCTGTGGCTCGCG
>JBFGJU010000298.1:0-2072 GCA_041577035.1 Thermodesulfovibrionales bacterium
AATAAATGTTACTGATAATGTGCTTACGCTGACAGGAGAAAAGAAGAAAGAAGAGAAGGTTGAACGGGAAAACTATTTCAGATACGAGCGATCACATGGTTCATTCTGCCGCAGGTTTCATTTACCCGATGGGATTGATACAGAAAAGATCAAGGCACACTATAAAGAGGGTGTTCTTGAGGTAAGACTGCCCAAAACCGAAGAGTCGAAACAGAAAACAAAGAAAATTTCCATTAAGTAACACGGTAACAGCTCCCTCCCCGTACCATTCCGGGAGGGAGCTGGTTGGTGCCGAAAGGCACGCACGCCGGAAGCGGAGAAAAAGAGACCTCTGGAACAGAGTACGTCTCTATACATTTTTTAACGTGCGTATAACGAACGCATGTATTTTCCATATACCGAGTCAGACGAGATGCCGGGCCCATGATGTCTGACATCCTCACACACCCGGCTCAGATAACTCCCATGGTATCTGCCGAATAACATTGATGCCGCCTCTGATGATTCCTGTGTGATGCCCCAGAGACAGTGCTCTTGTATATTTTTCTCATTCATTCCATACTGTCAACGCTCATAAAGCTTGAAAAATTCAGAGACTTGGAGGATGATATAATGGATTCGATGAAGGAAAAGGCACATTAGAACATGACTGAAGAGCTGCTGCATCTTGAAATCTTTAATAATCCTGTCAAGGCCTATCTCACAGCCCTGGCAATCTTTATGAGTGGCATTGTTGTTTTACGAATATTCAGAAACATTGTATTGCATCGTTTAAAAAAATGGGCAAAAAAAACAGCATACACTCTGGATGATTTATTAGTCAAACTCGCTGAAAAAAAGATTCTGCCCATATTGTATGTCGGTCTTTTTTATGCGGCGGTTCAATATTTGACCGTCAATCATATGGTATACAGGATAATCGAAATTTCCGTGCTGGTTATCCTGACGATATTTGTTGTACGCCTGGTACTCACCCTGGTCCGGTATGGATTTGAGAATTATTGGTTTAAAAAAGAAACTGATTCATCCCGGAGACTGGGTCAAAAAGTACTTCTCACATCAGTGCGGGTCATTTTATGGACTGTCGCTGGTATCATTCTCCTTGACAATCTTGGCGTTAAGGTCACAGCCCTTATTGCTGGCCTGGGCATCAGCGGTATTGTAATAGGATTTGCGCTGCAGGCGATTTTAAAAGACCTCTTTAACTACTTTGTAATCTTTTTTGACCGACCGTTTGAAATCGGCGATTTCATAGTTATCGGAGACTATATGGGGACCGTTGAGCATGTTGGACTCAAGACGACGCGTGTTACCAGTTTGGGAGGGGAGCAGATGGTTTTCTCGAACACGGATCTTACGGACTCCCGCATCCGTAATTATAAAAAGATGGAGAAACGACGCGTTGTGTTTAGCCTGGGTGTTACGTATGATACCGATAGCCAGCAGTTAAAAGAAATACCAGGGATCATCGCAGAGATAATCAACGGCACAGAGAACACCAGGTTTGATCGAACACATTTTTTTTCCTATGGAGACTTCAGCCTTATCTTTGAGATTGTCTATTACGTGATGAGCAATGATTATACTGTATACATGAATATACAGCAGGAGATAAATTTCAGGATTAAGGAAGAATTTGAAAAACGGGGGATTGAATTTGCTTACCCAACACAGACGCTCTATCTGAACCCAACATCAGCCGGTTATAAAGATATGTCAGGACAATAAGAACAGATCACAAGGCCTGGAGATTCCTTTTGACATATAATAGAATATCAATAATGCCGGTGCCGCATTGGTGGAAGATAATAATAGGACGGACGTTTGAACATATCCGGCACGTTGGATAAGCTGCTCGCAGTGAACTGGATGCTCTGTAAGAAAAGCAGATGAATTTTATTTAAAAGTCTTTATGAATCTGTTAAGATTGCACGAGATAATGCGATATCCTGGGAATGATATCGGAGGATAAATTTTATGGAAAACAGAAAACACAACAGGATCATAGTAGAAGGAATGGATCTCAAAGCCAAGACTGTTCTTGCAAAGGAAGTCGAAGTTCTCAATATGAG
>JBFGJU010000299.1:0-2054 GCA_041577035.1 Thermodesulfovibrionales bacterium
CGTGCACCCGCATGATCTGGGACCCGGGAAGCAACAGCAGCATATCGCCTTTTCCTAACAACTGCTCGGCTCCCTGCGTGTCGAGAATTGTTCGAGAGTCAATTTTTGAAAATACCTGGAATGATATTCGTGCCGGAAAATTGGCTTTAATGACACCCGTAATGACGTCAACAGACGGCCTCTGGGTAGCGAGGATGAGGTGTATTCCGGCTGCACGTGCCATCTGAGCCAGCCGTGCTATGGAATCTTCGACCTCATTCGCAGAAGCAAACATCAGGTCAGCAAGCTCATCAATAAATATCACGATATACGGCATCCGGTCTTCATCCGGGACCTGCTGATTATAGCTTTCTATATTTCGCGCACTTTTTTCCGCCAGGAGCCGGTATCGGCGTTCCATTTCGAAAACCATTTTTCGTAATGCTTCAGAGGCATCCCTGGTGTTTGTGATTACAGGAGATATAAGATGCGGGATATCCTCATACAACGACAGCTCGAGCAGTTTGGGATCGATCAGAAGCATCTTGACTTCTTCCGGAGATGCCTTATAGAGCAGGCTCATGATCATTGATGTGATTGAAACACTTTTGCCTGCTCCGGTTGATCCGGCGACAAGAAGGTGCGGCATTTTGGTCAGATCAGCTATAACGGCCGTACCGAAGATATCTTTCCCAAGGGCCAGAGTTAATTTTGAATGGCTTTTTTTGAAAATATCCGATGAAACAATATCCCGCAGTGAAACAACTTCTCTCTGCCTGTTGGGGACTTCTATTCCGATCGAGGCCTTTCCGAGTATGCGGGAGATCCTCATACTCTGAGCCTTCAGAACAAGGGCAAGGTCATCAGACAATGATACTACCCTGTTGATCTTTACACCAGCGGCTGGTTCAAATTCGTACATGGTAACCACCGGGCCGGGGTGCACGTGGGTAATTTTTCCATCCACATCAAAATCAGCGAGTTTGTTTTCGAGCATTGAAGAGTTTTCCAGCAGTTCTTCCTTTGAGGGCCGAATCGAAGAGGTATCATAAAACGTCAGTGAATCGATCGAGGGCAGTTTATAGCCGCTGCCGGAGAAAGCCTTGCGTATCGGTGCAGGCGGGGCAGAAGGTTCCTCCTCTTTCGCAGGAATGCGTTCAGCTAAGACAGGCTCGGGTTTTATCGTTTCAGGCTCCCGGATAAGAATTTCTTCCTCGACAACACCTTTCTTTGGTTCCTTTTGCTTCCGCAAGGCTTTTGAAGATTTTCTTTTTATCTTCAGAGACGTGACAGATACCGGACTCAGGAGAATAAGCGATGAAAAGAAGAACGAAAGAGAAATGATATAAGCGCCGGGAAGTGAAAAGAATCTCTTGAGCAACCCTGTGATATACATCCCGGTAATCCCCCCCGGATTGTTTTCTGCTGTCATGTGAAACGTGGCAAGAAATAATGAGGCGAGCAATGACAAAGAAACGATAAACAGCATGGTTCCGAGTAAATAAGTCTTTTGCCCTTTTTTTCCGAAGAAGCGGCGAACACCAAAAAAGAGCAGGAAGACCGGAATGGTGAACGAAGAGATACCGATAAAGGTGATAAAGCTGTCTGCAAGATACGCCCCGGCGATTCCCCCGTAATTTTTTGCCTTGACAGTCGTAAACGTGAAAAGGGACGGGTCCCATTTAGAGTAACTGAACAAACAGAGACCCAGATAGACGCTTCCCAATATTGATACAACGCCAAGAACTTCGCTTTTTATTCTGCCTACCTTTTCAGCCATATCCCTAACATTATAACAACTGCAAGTATAAACCGGTAATAGACAAAAAGGTTTAAGGGATATTTTCTGAAAAAGCTGAGGAGGAATTTAATCGCGGCAAAACCGGTAATGCCTGATACGAGAAATCCCGCGATAAAAATGGAGATATTCTGACCGGTTGCAATTGACAATATGTCTCCGGCGTGGAGGAGCAGTGCGCCAGCAATGACCGGTGTGGCGAGCAGAAAGGAAAACCGCGCTGATTCACCGCGCTCGAGTCCCCTGAACAGCCCGGCGGAAATCGTAATACCTGATC
>JBFGJU010000300.1:0-2041 GCA_041577035.1 Thermodesulfovibrionales bacterium
ACACCCTTGGAAAAGCCAGAGAGGTTAATTCTTCTGAAATGTCCCAGAATCTCAACCCATGGAAGCCCAGGCGATGATCGGTTATGTCTGAACAGCTTTAAGGTGCCACTGATCGTGCCAACAACCATATAAGAACTTCCGTTTAAGGTAATAAAAGACGGCGCACATGCCGGCCCGGGTGATATTCGGCCACCAAAGAAGCCAGGCACTTCAGCCCACGTTGAAATGTTGTTAAATTCATTCTTATAATAATGCAGATGTCCTTTGCCATCTACAATCACCATATCTTTGCGCACGGAATTGGCCTGAAGCACAAACGTCGGAGATGCAAAACTCCCCAATGCTTTCGGCATATGACGCGTCAGCCTGAATGACCGATCAGACGACTGTTTCTCGAGTATATATAGACTGCCTTCACTGTTACCGACGACGATTACTACCGCATCATCAATTGATGTCACTGCGGGAACCACGTACATGCCGAGATCCATATTCCCGAAATACCCTATGATTTTACGGAACGATATTTCTGCACCCTCTGATTCATTCCTGAATAAGAAAAGATTGCCACTGGAATTGCCGGCAACAATATCAAGTCGCCCATCCCGGTCGATATCAAACAGTGCCGGAGTTGCATCATTGCCAACGTTTATTTCCGCGTGGTCCAATTTTTCCCACGCAGGATGTAGCGCATTTCCTGTATTCCCGTATATGTGAATCTGTCCTGATTTAGGAGAAAAGCCACCCGAACCAACGAGGATTTCAACGGTCCCATCAAGATTTATGTCACCGATTGCCGGCGATGAAAAGGCATTTACCGATATTTGATCGAAATATCCCTTTATAATATTCCATCTCTGGTTGTCAAAACTGCCTGAATTTTTGTACAGGCGAAGCAAACCATCCTTGTTGCCTGTTATCATGTCCAGCGTGCCATCTTTATCAATATCAAAAAAAACCAACCTTGAAAAAGGAAGTACATCCAATCCGATTTTATTAAACGAAGCTTTTGTGAATTCTTCGCACGTATAGGAGATCGCGCTCTCTTGAGGCGACAGGACAGGGGGCTTTACTACAGGGCTAACGATTACCTCTGGGGTGCAGGAAAATAGGAGAAAAAGCGCAATCCCCCAAACACCTTTTTCCATGAATGAACAAAGAAAACCCTCCAGCCTGTAAAAAAAGCCGGAGGGTTTTCTTATCTTATTCTGTAACTTCAAAATGAACACGTCTGTTTGCACGGGCTTCAGGTGATTCTTTATTATCAGGAGTCGGTATTTCCGGTTTCGCAAGTCTGGATTCACCGTATGCAATCGTACTCATGCGTTTTGAAGCAATACCTTTGTTCATGAGATATTCTTTAGCAGCCTGTGCCCGCCTTTCACTCAAGGCCATGTTATATTCCTCAGTTCCATGAGCGCACGCATGGCCTTCTATCTGTACAGAAACAGATGGATTGTCCATTATTCTTTCAGCATTTCTATCCAAGATCGCTATGGCTCCGGAATTGAGCGTTGCGGTATCAAAGGAAAAATGTATATCTTCAAGAACAATACGTACAGGCTTTCTTGCCGATGCAGGCGGCGCAGGAGCAGCAGGAGCAGCAGGAGCAGCAGGAGCAGATATTACCGGACAGAGAGCCTGTGCCTTTTCAGTCGCCTTTATTGCCATGTCAATTGCCTCTTGATCACGACAGGCCCAATATATTTTATAGGCCTCTTCCTTCATGGCATACGCTTCATTAAATGCCGCAGGGCACTCTTTATCCTTTCCTGCCTGTCGGGCGGCCTCGACTGCCCTTTCAGCGGCTGGCAACTCTTTTGGATAAAACCATATGATGCTGGGCTCCTTTGGAGCGTATTCCATGCCAGCGCATCCGGCCAGAAGACTGATAGAGATTAAAACTGAAGCAATGATGAGCCATCTCATATTTTTACCTTCCATACATTAACCCTCCTTTTCATAAAAGTTATGGTACTGTAATATATCGTTGGCAATGATTTATTCTCTGGAGATACCGAAGACGTATAATAGTACATCC
>JBFGJU010000301.1:0-2031 GCA_041577035.1 Thermodesulfovibrionales bacterium
GATTGAATCTCGAGACGACCAGCTATCCGGATCATACAGCAGAACCTTATGTGAGTGTTGTCAAAGTCCCTGACGGGCGTGTTGACAGACTATCGCACATATTCAAACCGAAAAAAACTACACATGCGACGATTGAATACATTGATTATATAGGTCTGACCAAGGGCGTTTCTGAACAGAACCGAAAGGTATTTGATGTAATTAAAGATTCGGATGCCATTGTGAACGTAATACGGGGATTCGATGATGAATCGGCAATCCACCCTCTCGGCGATGTTGATCCGGAACGTGATGCTGAAACAGTTGAGATGGAAATGATTTTTGCTGATCTGGAATTCATTGAGAAAAGACTCCACAGGATTGATGAAGCGTCGAAAAAGGGTAAAAAACAGGACGAGGAAGAAAAAAGGCTTTTGCTGAAATGCAGAGAAATATTGGAGCAGGAGATCCCTCTCCGTAACGCTGCATTGGCAGAAGATGAACATAAGGCATTGCAGCACCTTCAGTTTATCTCGATAAAGCCCGTAGTACTTGTTCTCAATATAGGTGAGGCCGATCTCGATACGGAGAGGCCGGGGAAAACGCTTGAAGGTATCGCCCGCTTTTTCAGCAGCAGAAATCCCGGAGAACAGCG
Organism: Thermodesulfovibrionales bacterium; assembly: GCA_041577035.1. Lineage (GTDB taxonomy): Bacteria > Nitrospirota > Thermodesulfovibrionia > Thermodesulfovibrionales > UBA6898. The sequence goes on from JBFGJU010000301.1 coordinate 635, forward strand.
CCGTTATTCTCTTCTGCACCTCTGCGGGAAAATTGAAATGGAGATAGCACAGCTGCCTCCGGATGAATCAAAGGCATTTCTTGATGATCTTCGCATTGGAGAGGCTGCTCGAAATAAATTGATACATGTCTCATATGAACTGCTGGGCCTCCTGTCTTTTTTTACCGTAAAGGGCGATGAAGTTAAGGCATGGACAATAAAGCAGGGAACAGATGCCCTGAGGGCGGCGGGCAAGATTCACTCTGATATTGAGCGTGGATTTATTAAGGTCGAAGTCGTATCTTTTGACGATTTCATGCGATGCGGGAGTATGGCGGCAGTTCGGGAGCATGGTCTTCTCAGACTGGAAGGTAAAACGTATAACATAATTGATGGAGATATTATGAATTTCAGGTTTAATGTATAATGAGAAATATTTGGAATACTCGGGAATAATGGATACGAAAGAGCTTTTTGAAAAAAGCGTGCTCGTCATGAAGCAGCTGTTTCGTCAGGAGGAGATCAGTGATGCAATAAAGCGGGCACATAAGCGTGGTGAAGGAGCAAATCATGAACTTCTTGAAAAGGAGCGGACGAGCGTGAACGAACTTGTCAGGTTGATAGCTGATACGCATGGCTCACAGGACCCCCTTAAGGGAATTCCGGAGATGCGTAAAGATGCCCTGATACTCCGTTATTTCAGGAACAGGGACATGCTTCTGAAGACATTTCCGGATGGCATTGAGAATGTGGCAGGAGATCCGGTGTCAATCTGGGCAGCGCTGATGATTTCTCCACGTGATGAGGTAACGTCCTAGTGCTGTGGCGATTACCGTGATTATAAATCAGGAACAAAAAGACTTTTTTAGTTATGGAAGAGATTGGAGAATTAATTGACCGGTACGGCCTTGCTGTAGACAGAGAACATGTTATCATTCCTCTGTCTGACAAGCAGGGTAGAACCAGACGCTGTTTCCTCCTGAACAGGAGATTTATCAGGATAATATATCCTGATAAACGGTATATTGACTATCCGCTCTCAAAGGTGATAGAGGCAATTGTCAGATACCCGGACATTGAATTGAGTGAAGCTCTGCATAATCTATATAGAGAGTTGGATATAGAGCTTCCTGCGGCACTGGAAGTGAAAGAGCCGGAATCGTTGAAAGAAGAGCCGGAAGGAGAAGGTAAAACCGATATATGAAGAAGAGAATTATTGTAAACGCACAGTTTCACGATGAGAAAAGAATTGCGATCATGGAAGGTGAAAAACTCATTGACTTTTATGTCGAAGTGGCTTCCCGCGAACACCTGAAAGGCAATATCTACAAAGGGGTCGTTACGCGCTTGGAACCGAGCATTCAGGCGGCTTTTGTTGATTTTGGCCAGAAAAAACCGGGATTTCTTCAGAAAAAGGA
>JBFGJU010000302.1:0-2017 GCA_041577035.1 Thermodesulfovibrionales bacterium
TCCAGGGGATATTCTGGATGATATACGGGAAAAGGGGTATGAGGGGTGTATCACATGCAAAAAGTGACCATGAAAACAAAAGCTAAAAAGGCATGGAGAAAACCTTCGCTCTATGGTCCGGATATTGATCTTTCAGTATACACCGATCAGGCAGAGGAACAGATGCCAGTTAAAGACCTCAGGGAATTACCCGGGCAGATCAGTGCGGAATCACGAGAAGCCGGTATAACCCTTGAAAGCGGGTGCAGATCAGGATCTTTTTTCCAGATTGATCATTCTGTTGTATTGGCCTCGTCGTATGAGAGCGGTTTGGAAGTGATGAATATCTCTGATGCACTGCAGGAATATGATTGGCTTTCGGCCTTTCTATGGAATGCCGTAAGCGTTGATTCAGACAAGTACACGGCACAGTCTGAACTGAATCGGCATAACGGGTATTTTTTACGAGCGCTCCCAGGACACAAGGTTGTGTTTCCTCTCCAGGCCTGCCTGTTTATGAAGCAGGAAGGGCTCGCACAGAATGTGCACAATATAATCATTGCGGAAGAAGGATCAGAAATGCATATTATTACCGGTTGCGCAACGGCTTCATCTGTTCAAGAGGGGCTTCATATTGGGATCTCAGAGTTTTATATCAAGAAAAATGCCCGCATTTCCTTTACCATGATCCACAACTGGTCGGAGAAAATAGTAGTAAGGCCGCGGTCAGCGGCGATTGTGTACGATAATGGTGTTTTTCTGAGCAACTACATATGCATGAAGCCGGTCAAAAGCCTCCAGATGTATCCGACAGCATACTGTGCAGGAGCAGACTCCACGGTTCGATTCAATTCCATTGTCTCCGCTGAGAAAGGCTCTGACATTGATATCGGTTCACGGGTCTTTTTGAAAGCGGCTGGCAGCAGGGCAGAGGTTATTGCCCGTGCGGTCAGCACCGGAGGAACAGTAAAAGCCCGGGGACACCTTATCGGTGAAGTAGCGGGGATCAAGGCACATCTTGAATGCAGGGGGCTTCTTCTTTCAGATGAGGGCATAATACATGCAATTCCTGAACTTGAGGGAAGGGCCGATAATATTGATATGTCTCATGAGGCTGCAGTCGGCAGGATCAATGAAGAAGAGATCCAGTATCTTATGGCAAGAGGACTGCGAGATGACGAGGCAAAGGCTGCAGTAGTGAGAGGTTTCCTTGATGTTGAAATAAAGGGTCTTCCGGAGCAGCTACAAAAGGAAATTAAAAATGCGTTAAAGATAAAGGAAAAAGGAGACTATCTCCTGTAGGATGCGCCGACGTCCTGACTTTGTCCTTTATCCTGTTCCACTGAGAATTTTCTCACGTGCCTGGGCTTCAATCTTTTGGTTGTTTCTGCTTTGACGTGATGCCAAGCATACTATTGCCTTGAAAAGCGCAGGGAGATCGTATCGAATTCTAGAATCTGTTAATGCTCTTTCTTCCCTGTCCTTGTCTCACCGAGCAAAGTACAGTAGAATTATAGTATCAAGCACAGGCGCGTAAATATGAATTGTGTGTACTAAAGGAAAAGTGAGGAGGACGGGATGAGGGCGAACACTATTCTTGAGACGATCGGCAACACGGAACATGTGAGGATCAATAATATCTTCGGTAACCATGCAGAAGTCTGGATGAAGCTCGAGCGGTCAAATCCTGGAGGCAGCATTAAGGACCGTATTGGACTGTCCATGATCGAAGACGCGGAGCACAGAGGGCTGCTCAATAAAGAGAGCGTCATAATTGAGCCAACCTCAGGGAACACAGGAATAGGGCTTGCAATGGTGTCAGCAGTTAAAGGGTATAAATTGATTCTTGTCATGTCCGAGTCCATGTCTGTCGAACGGCGGAAACTTATGCAAGTCTACGGCGCAGAGTTTGTCTTGACTCCAAAAGAAAAAGGGATGAAGGGCGCCGTGGAAAAGGCGACCGAAATGGCAAACGAAGTCCCAAACGCCTGGATGCCCCAGCAGTTCGAAAATGAAGCAAACACCGAAGTTCACAGAA
>JBFGJU010000303.1:0-2015 GCA_041577035.1 Thermodesulfovibrionales bacterium
ATCTATTGCACCGGAGGCAGGAACTGATCGCTTACGCCTGGTCATTAACAAAAAGATTACGGAAGAGGATATCCTTGATACAGCAAGAATTATTCTTGATAGCGGGATTGAGACCCTGCGCCTTTATTTCATGATCGGGCTTCCAACAGAGACGATCGCTGATATCGAAGGAATCATTGCTCTTGTCAAGAAGGTGCGCGCGCAGAACAGGAAGGGATTTATCACGCTCAGCATCAGCACATTTGTTCCGAAGCCGTTCACCCCGTTTCAGTGGCATCCCATGGAACCCTTAAAGCACGTCAAAGAGAAAATCAGAATTATCAGGAAAGGGCTGTCTGGAGCTAAGGGTGTCAGAATATATCATGATGTCCCCAAATATGCGTATGTGCAGGGACTTTTTTCCTCTGGCGACAGAAGGGTAGCCAGCAGTATCGAGGAAACCGCATTGAATCATACGTTCGGGCAAAACAGATCGAAGTCGTCAATAAACCGCGATTTTTATATCTTCCGCGAGAAGGAGAAGCATGAAGTCCTTCCATGGGATTTCATCGATGCAAATATATCGAAAGATGTATTGTGGGATGAATACATGAAGGCAATTATTCCATGAGCATTATTCTTATCGGTGTTACTTCTTTTGTGATTGCACTTTCAGGTGCACTGGTGCCCGGTCCTCTGTTTACCATAACGGTCAGTGAATCTGTCAAGAGAGGATTTATCGCAGGACCATTAATCATACTCGGGCATGGAATCCTTGAGTTTATTATCATATTGTTGCTTATCTTCGGCATAACTCCTTTTCTTGCAAAAGATAGCACACGATTTGTTGTGAGTATTGTTGGTGGAGTTATCCTGATTATTATGGGCGTAATGCTCGTGAGGGATGCAAGAACCGCAAAGCTGAATATGTCGGTCGATGAAAAGAAGAAAGCCGTATTCGGGCCTATCATCTCCGGCATTATCGGAAGTATATCAAACCCGTATTGGACCATCTGGTGGGTAACCATAGGCCTTGGCTATCTGGTGAGTTCTCTTCAGTTTGGCATTATCGGGGTCGTGGTGTTTTTTTTCGGACATATATCAGCCGATCTTGTCTGGTACAGCATACTATCGTATGCCGTATCAAAAGGCCGCACTGTTATAGGAGAAAAGGGATACCGGTATATGCTCTATTCCTGCGGGGGGTTTTTGGTTGTGTTTGGCGCATGGTTCATAAAAGGGATACCATAAGGATGAAACAGTAAAGCGTATTGAATTTTAATGGAATAGTGACTACTATAGATATATTTCAATGATCAAAAATTGCGCTTCATAATGGAAGATGGTCTTCTTCGAGAGAATATTGCGGGAGTATTAAAGAGGATCTCTAATGCTGCGGAGAGAGCCGGGAGGTCTCCGGATACAATCAGGCTGATAGCAGTTACAAAAACGGTTGACAGGCATATTATAAACAGGGCAATCGCAATGGGTCTCCGGGACTTTGGAGAGAACAGGGTTCAGGAGGCACAGCAGAAGGTGATGAGTGATGAGTTACGAGTCAAGCGTGACATAATAACATGGCATTTCATAGGTCATCTTCAGAAGAACAAGGCCAGAAGTGCGGTTAACCTCTTTGATATGATCCAGACGGTTGATTCATTTGAACTGGCCGAGCTGATCAACAGACATGCTGAAGACACAGGCAAAACGCAACGCGCCATGCTTCAAGTAAAACTTTCAAATGAATCTGCTAAGACTGGAATATTAAAGGAAAATATAAAGGGCATAATGGTGAAATTAGGATCGCTCAGAAATATCAGAATTGACGGTCTTATGACCATGCCTCCTTTTTTTGATGATCCCGAAGAAACACGGGGTTACTTTAAAGAGTTGCGGTTAGTACAAAAAGAGTTGGAGGGCGATGGCTTCAGCCTGCCCGAGCTCTCTATGGGGATGACGAATGATTTTGAAGTGGCGATTCAGGAGGGTGCTACCATGATACGGGTTGGTACGGCACTTTTTGGAGAACGGGAATC
>JBFGJU010000304.1:0-1986 GCA_041577035.1 Thermodesulfovibrionales bacterium
ATATATACCAGCAATAACACTATTAACGAAAATATAGATTTCTATAATAAAAACAGATAGTTTTTAAACGTGGGGGGCAATAATTGAAAATTCAGAAAGCAAGAAAAGTGTATCATGGCACAGAAATGTATCATAACAATACTGTGCAATGTTACATCATGCGAGCGGAGACACGATCATACGTCTTTGAGATCTGGCATGCTGCCAGCGGCTCACGTGATGAGAATACAGCCAAACAGTTGATTTGTTTCTGTTATATTACATCATGGCTAAAGTTGTCGTAGGCATGAGTGGTGGCATTGATTCCAGTGTCTCAGCGTACCTTCTGAAACAGGAGGGATTCGAGGTGGAGGGCACGAGCTTTATCTTGTGGGAGGCGCGTAACAGGTCGAATTTTACAACATGCTGTTCTCTTGAAGCAGTGAAAAGTGCTTCGAAAACAGCTGGAACATTGGGTATTACACTTACGTCGCTTGATGTCCGTGAGGTATTCATTGAGAAGGTGATCGAACCATTTATAGATGCATATACCAGGGGCTTGACGCCCAATCCCTGTATTCTCTGCAATGAATATATAAAATTTCCTTTTCTTCTTCGGGAAGCTGAAAAACGGAACGCAGATTTTATAGCGACCGGCCACTATGCACGGGTTGAAAAAATTCGGGATTCAAACTCTGAACAGCGTGCGCTTAAAAAGGGATTGGATACACAAAAAGATCAGTCATACGTACTCTATAGAGTTCGGAAGGAAGAACTGGAAAAACTGGTTTTGCCCCTGGGCGATTATCTGAAGACAAATGTGCGGGACATTGCCCGATCAATTGATCTCGAAGCAGCGGACAGACAGGAAAGTCAGGAAATCTGCTTTATCGAAGACAAGAATTACTTTAAATTCATTGAAAAGATTTCTCCAGTTGCTGGTGAACCGGGGCCGATCATTGATCAGCAGGGCACTGTACTCGGCGCCCATAAAGGCATCTACTGTTATACCATCGGACAGAGGAAAGGTTTGGGTATTGCCTCGCCGGAGCCCTATTACGTTACAAAAATCGATCAGGCAAAAAATGCGATCTACGTTGGCCTTAAGGAAGATGCAGAGATCTCGAAATTATATATTGAAAATGTAACATGGCTGTTCAAGCCATCGTCGGGCGTATTCAAGGCCACGGTCAAAGTCCGTTCTATGATGAAAGATAAACCTGCGACTGTCGAAATCCTGGATAGAGGTGTAAACGTTACATTTGATGAGCCCCAGTGGGCGCCTGCCCCGGGTCAAAGTGCTGTGTTTTATGATGGTGACATCGTGATCGGCGGCGGCATTATCGTGTCGTAATAAATCACTGCAGAATCTGGTCCGTGAGAAATGTTTATGACTGTGGTGTGCAACGGGCATTAAGACTTCTTTTATAAATGATAATTCCGACGTTCCAACTAATACCTTAGATTTTAAACGCATATAAACATTTTCCGAACTTGATGCCACCTAGTATTCCTTTTGAAATTGTTCTGAGCGTTAATGACTATCAGGAGAAAGCGGGAAAGGCACGTCAAAAAACATCACTATTCTTTTAGTGCATTGAACTTTTCGGTGTATTGCAATACTGTCCATACAAAAGCTGAATGGCTCCACGTAAGCGGTGAAACAGAGAGGGGAGAACTGTTGACAGGATGAACCTGTTCCGCAAGCACACCAGAAGGAAGAGCATTCTTCACGCACCATTCAAGATAAGGAATAGCCTGGCGAAGTTCCTGAATATTTTCGGAACGGGCTATAAAATACTCTCCTAACCAGAGCGTTGAAATAAACCAGGGATTGCCCGGAATATCCTTCGGGCTGTCGCTCGGCCGATAATACACATCATTCTTGTATCGGGCACAGCCTTCAACAGGGGGTTTGACCCACAGTTGCCGACGTATTGCCTTCATTGTTTCGACCATGTGCGGATCTTTGGGAAGCACTGCGCCCAGAATAGCGAGTCCGGACAG
>JBFGJU010000305.1:0-1892 GCA_041577035.1 Thermodesulfovibrionales bacterium
CCACTAAGTTATACAAATCCACCAGCCGAAACCAATTTCTCCGTATAACCCCGTTCGACTTGCATGTGTTAAGCACGCCGCCAGCGTTCGTTCTGAGCCAGGATCAAACTCTCATTTGATTCCTGTTTACTCAAAAAATTAACGTGACCTGCTCTTCAGTTTTCAAAGAACACTACCCCTTTGGTCACCACTATACGCCTTATTGGATGCCCCAAAAAGAGAATAATAAAGGCTATCTGAAAGAGCATAGCCCTTATACGAAACAAATATACTACATTCTTAAGCCTAAAAAGGCAACTACAACTCTCTCTTATATAATACCACTATAAAAGAGATAGTCAAGTAATGGACGAGAAAAATATGATATGGCCATGCAACATATTGATTTATAACGATTATTTGCGAGCCATCCTGCCTTCTTCGTAATACGCGTCCCCATTATGTCAACACGTGGCCGTGACGCGGGAATACTACAGCTCATGCACAAAGAAGTTCATCTCTTTTTCCGTGCCAACCGTTGTCTGCGGGCCATGTCCGGGAAGGATCTTTGTATCAGGCGGAAGAGAGATGATCCGCTTAAAAGACTCTTTCAGTGCATCGATACTGCCTCCAAAAAAGTCTGTTCTGCCGACTGAACCAGCAAAAATCAAATCGCCACTTATGAGAATACCGGCTCCATAGAGACATATCCCGCCCGGACTGTGTCCCGGAGTATGAAAGACGGTAAATTCCCGTTCCCCGACGCGTACGACATCACCCTCCTCAACCAGTGTATCAGGCTGGGGCGGCTGCTGGATGGTAAAACCCCATAGAGCACCCTGATCTTTAACACCCGCATATATTTCAAGTTCATCCTTATGGACAACAATGTTCGCCCCTGTCTTTTCTTTTATTGCAGCAACAGCGCCTACGTGGTCAAAATGGGCGTGTGTGCATACGATATAATTCACGTTCAGTTTGTTTGCCTCTATGAAACCTAGTATTTTGTCCGGGTCAGCTCCCGGGTCAACAATGAGTGCTTCATGTTTTATTTCATCAAAGACAATGAAGCAGTTGCTTTCAAGAGGTCCGACAATGATCTGCTCTATCTTCATGAAGCAGCTCCTTTATTACGAATTTTATTTTTGAATGTCTCAACGATATACGCCATTTCCTCATTTTTCAACAGAAAACTGAAAACTGCGTATAGTATTATACACACGATTACTGTCACTGCCAGATAGAGTGCTTTTTCCATGGTATCTCCACTCGTCTGCCAGCGTTCTCCATGCAGCAGGGTCCATCCTGCAAATCCCATTACCAGTGAAGCTACCCCTGCTTTCATAAGTGACTGCATGATTCGTCGTACATCCACGCGCTCGAGTCTTTTTCTGAGAAAATAAAACAGTAATGCCGCGTTCAGGATAGCGGCAAGTGAAAAGGCCAATGCAAGGCCCGAATGCCGCAACGGTCCCATAAGTATTAAACTCAGGATGAGATTAACAGCAAATCCCACAGCAGCGATTTTGACCGGGGTCTTCGTGTCCTGCAATGAATAAAAGGTAATGGTTAGAACTTTCACTCCGCCGATCGCCCATATGGCAAGCGCATAAAACAGGAGTGCTTCCGCCGTAGCTTTCGTTGCGACATAATCGAATGTTCCCCTCTGGAAAAGGATATTTACAATCGGCTCCCGCAGGGCTATGAGTCCGGCCATGGATGGAATAGAAATAAAGAACAATAATCGCAGGGCAAAAGAAAAATGCTCTTTCAGTTTTTCATAATCTCCCCTGACAGCATGTTCTGACAACGTAGGCAGTGCCGCCTGCCCCAGTGCAACAACAAATATCCCTATAGGGAATTGTATTAACCTCATTGAATAATATAGATAGGTAATGCTTCCTTCGGGCAGA
>JBFGJU010000306.1:0-1737 GCA_041577035.1 Thermodesulfovibrionales bacterium
GCGTTTTTCAGGATTTCCGATAACGATTGATTTTGTGAGCAGATTTAAGTCTAAAAAAGAAAATTCAGAAACATTGAATTCCGTAACACGAGGAGAAATCGATATAATCATAGGGACTCATAGCCTGATAACCAAGAAGATGCAGTTCTCCCGGTTAGGCCTGCTGATCATAGATGAAGAACACCGCTTCGGTGTTGGACAGAAAGAAAAAATGAAAGATCTGGCAACACATGTTGATGTGCTTACCCTGACCGCAACGCCAATACCACGGACGCTTCATATGGCTCTTTCGGGAATCCGGGATATGAGTGTTATTGAAACACCACCCGAGGAGAGACTTGCGGTCAAGAGTATTGTCACGAGATTTAACGATGAACTTGTAAAAGATGCAATAACCGGGGAGTTGCAGAGAGACGGCCAGACATTCTTTGTCCATAACAGAATTCAGAATATACAGAGCGTTGCAGGACGAATTCAAGAAATCGTGCCTTCGGCCACGATCGGCGTAGCGCATGGCAGAATGCCTGAAAAGGAGTTAGAAGACATTATGGTTCGATTTTTTGAAGGGGAACTGGATGTGCTTGTTTCAACTTCAATAATTGGGTCTGGGCTTGATATCCCTCGCGCAAATACCATTGTGATCAACAGGGCTGATAAGCTTGGCCTTGCTGATCTGTATCAATTGCGTGGTCGCGTGGGCCGCAGTAACGTGAAAGCGTATGCTTTTTTTTTCATTCCCGGAGCATCAGTAATAACAGAAGAGGCAAAGAAGAGACTCCACGCCATACAGGAAATGAGTTACCTTGGCGCCGGGTTCAGACTTGCGATGAAAGATCTTGAAATAAGAGGAGCAGGAAACATCTTCGGTCCTGAACAGTCAGGACATATACAGGAAATAGGCCTTGATCTGTACATCGAGATGCTAGAACAGGCTGTTGCGGAGCTGAAAGGCATAAAACAGAAAGAAGTGATTGACCCTGAAATAGATCTGAAAATATCCGCATTTATTCCCGATAATTATGTGGATGATATTACGGTGCGCTTAAGTTTATACCGGCGGATTGCGTCACTAAAAGACAACAAAGATATCATAAACCTCGAATCCGAGCTGAAAGACCGGTTCGGTCCGGTTCCGGAAGAGATCACACATTTGCTGGATGTCATGCAATTAAAAATAGTTGCCCGGGAACTTTCATTGAGACAGATACGTCGATCAGATGACACGATACGGTTTATTTTTTCGGAAGATATTGCGTTGGAACCTGACTATGTCCTCGACATGTACAGAAATAAAAAAGATGAATTGCGGTTACTGGCGCACGGCTTTGAAATCCGTGTGAAAGACAGCCACTGGAATGTACTCTATGAGAAAATATATGGAATTCTAAAGGGATTAAAACAGGAAATGACACAAGGGCGATAACGATGAAGGTCATAAGAGTTACTGAACATAATGTTGATGATGCAGTACAAAAGGCTTCGGCCTTAATTCGTGCCGGCGGGATTGTAGCATTTCCTACTGAAACTTTTTACGGAATCGGAGCCCATTATGCTGATGAAACAGTTCTTCGCAGAATTTATGCATTGAAACAGCGCAGTACGAAACACGCACTGCCGTTGCTTATTGGCAGCAAGAAACTTTTGAAACTGCTTACGCCTTCAATTCATGAAATCGCAGCGATGATGATGAATAGGTTCTGGCCCGGACCGTTGACAATTCTGTTTCCTGCAAAAAGC
>JBFGJU010000307.1:0-1644 GCA_041577035.1 Thermodesulfovibrionales bacterium
ATAACGCATCTATTTCCGTTTTGTCCGGCTTATAGCGGTACTCACTGAAAGGGACTATACCGGCCTTCCTGAATACCTCTGAGGCATTTCCGGTACAGACAACTGCAGTTCTGTCAAAGAGTATTTCATCCCGCATGAAAAAAGTTGACAGTGCGTTGGCAGCACCGGTATCGTGACACACTATCGCAACCCTGCCGGAATCAGGTCCTCTTTTCTTAAATACTTTATTTTTTGACAAATTGTCCTGTCAAACGGTTCTCGTGGACTTTGTTTCCCGTAGCCACGGTACCGACGATACTTTTTTCGAGCTGGGGATGAAGCTCGTACAGAAACTGGGATCCCTTGCCCAGAAGATATTTTATATGCCTCCGGAAATATGTCCCCCCTTGCGCGTCTATGGCTTTCTTGCCAATGAGTAAACCCATCTTTGCAACAGCCCTTTTATATTCGGGGGAAAACCTGAAGAAGAAATCCTCGGCAACATAGGTGTCATCATAGAGATTACGCTGGAAGTACGTGCTCACCTTATAAGGATTCGAAACATTCTGGTAAATCACCATGCCAGCATTCTTGTATTTTTCCTTCAGCCAGAAATCCGTGAATCCTTCATGTTCGTGATATTCGTCATATATAGGCGTATCCGGATACGGGATAACCGCCCCGTAAAGCTGGAAACAGTAAACATATCGGTCTACTGCTTTGATAAAACGAATGTTGTTTTCAACATGAACAGGGGTCTCCCAGGGAAAGCCTGTCATTAGGTTGATATACATGGGAATTCCTATTCTGCTGGTTAACATAATTGCTTCGTACGCGCGCTGTGCGGTATAACCCTTTTTAATCCGTCTGAGTGTTTCATCATCGGCACTTTCTATTCCGTATGTAATCTGGGTCAGGCCTGTATCCTTCATTACCTTCAGCAGCTTTTCATCAACACTGCTCGCACGCGTTCCGACCATCCACGTGAAGGGCAGTTTTTCCTTTTTCATTCTTTCACAAAATTCATGGATATGGGATTTGTTGACTGTAAAAGTCTCGTCAGAAAGCCAGAAGTTGTCAATGCCATACCGTTTGTTTCTCAGAACCATCTCCTGAATAATGCTGTCAACGCTCCGCTTGGAATATTGATACCAGTCACTATGTGAACAGTATGAGCAGTGAAAAGGGCAGCCCCTGCCACAACTGATGACATTGAGCCCCTTTATTGAACCATCCCTTACCATGAACTCTTCAAGCTCAATGGAGGAATAATCTATTTTTCCAATATCATCAAGGTCTGTAATTCTTTCCGGTTTCGGATTATGAACAGCCCGGCCGCGTTCGTTTATATAACTTGTTCCCCGCAGACCGTTCCTTTTGTTCATATCCTTACCGTTTGTATACCACCGGCAGATATCATCAATGACGAGTTCCCCTTCGCCGCGAACAACAAGATCAGCTCCATTTCGGAGACCCTCTTCAGGCATGATGGAGGGATGATTACCACCGGCAATCACAAAGTAACCTCTGTCCTTACACATTTTTTGAAGCCGGTAAATTTCTCGTACGTTGAAGGTGGCATAAGACAGCCCCACGATATCGGGATCATACGGTTTTATCACTTCGACCATCAGCTGTTCCATTGACTTAAAATTCCGGAAGGTG
>JBFGJU010000308.1:0-1567 GCA_041577035.1 Thermodesulfovibrionales bacterium
GAATTACAGATATCGGGATAATCATTTCGCCGGAAACGGGACAAGAGATACAGGAGGCGGTCGGAAACGGGAAGCATTGGAAGGCAAAAGTTACCTATATACTTCAGGATGAACCGGCAGGCCTTGCCCATGCAGTCAAAGTTGCAAAGGGGTTTCTGAAAAACAATCCTTTTGTCATGTATCTGGGCGACAATCTCATTGGAACTGATATAAAGAAATTTGTAAAAGAGTTTATAAAGAAGAAATCAGATGCGCTTATTTTGCTGAAAGAAGTTATAAATCCGAAACAGTTCGGCGTGGCTGAGGTATCGAGGAATGGTAGCATAATAAGACTTATTGAGAAGCCTGAAAGGCCGCCTTCAGACCTCGCGCTCGTGGGTGTCTATATGTTTTCACCGCAGATTCATAAGGCGATATCCCGAATAAAACCGTCACAGCGCGGTGAACTGGAGATAACTGATGCTATTCAGGAAATGATATTGATGGGGCGAAAAGTGAAGAGTTTTGTACTGGAAACGTGGTGGCTTGATACAGGAAAGAAAGATGACCTGCTCGTGGCGAATGCAATTGTACTTGATGAATGGGGTGTGATTAAGATAAAAGGCACGGTTGACAAATCAAGTAAGATCATAGGACGGGTTGCGCTTGATGAGAATTCTGTGATACAGGCGAGTACGATTCGGGGACCCGTTGTTATCGGCAAAAACACGGTTATTGAAAATTCAGTTATTGGACCGCACACCAGTATCGGTGATGATGTCAGAATAATGAATTCTTCTGTTGACCACTCTGTTATCATGAACGGCAGCGAGGTAATCGATGTTGAGAGACTGGAAGAGAGTTTAATAGGCAGGCGAGTGAGGATTTATAAAAATAGCCGGCATAAAACACTCAGACTGATGCTGGGTGATGACTCTGTAATGGAGGTGTGAAAGTTCTGGAAGGGATCATCATAAAGCAGTTGGACGTATTCGAAGACCAGCGAGGCTGGCTTGTTGAAATATTCAGAGAAGATGATATGGCGTTTCGTCCGGTAATGTCCTACGTGTCAATGACAGAACCAGGCATTGTCAGAGGGCCTCATGAACATCATGAACAAACAGATTTTTTTTGTTTTTTAGGGAGTTTTAAGCTCTACTTGTGGGATAACAGAAAAGAATCAAAGACATACATGGAAAAAATGGTTTTGGATACGACCGGGAACCCTTTTGTTGCTGTAGTACCTCCCCGTATTGTTCATGCATATAAAAATATTGGTCAGGAAGATGCGTTGGTAATCAATCTCCCTGACAGGCTGTACAGAGGTAAGAAGAAGGAGTTTCCTGTTGACGAAGTGCGATATGAGGATAACCCTGATTCCCCTTTTAGGATAGATTGATGAAAATCATGGTAACCGGTGGCGCGGGGTTTATCGGGTCAAATTTTATCCGCCATATGCTTTCATCATATCCCGAGCATTCCGTATTAAACCTGGATCATCTGACGTATGCAGGCAACCTTGAAAATCTGAAGGGAATCGAAGGTCTTTCTCACTATACGTTTATCAAGGGTGATATTGCCGATGGGA
>JBFGJU010000309.1:0-1543 GCA_041577035.1 Thermodesulfovibrionales bacterium
TCAAAGACTGAAATAGGGAGTGTCGCAAAAATCTTTGGCTTTGGGGCGACAATGGCGGGTACACTGACAGGTGGGATAATAATGCTTCGTTTTGGAATTAACCGTTCTCTCTGGCTCTTTGGTTTTTTGCAGGCAATTTCCACTGCTTTTTTTGCTCTTTTGGCACAGGTTGGTTATAGTGTCCCATTGTTAACGGGGGTAATAGCGTTTGAAAACCTCAGCAGCGGAATGGGCACATCAGCATTTGTGGCTTTTATGGCGAGCATTACGAACAAGAAATTTACTGCAACACAATATGCACTTCTAACCAGTCTTATGGGGGTGCCGAGAGTTTTTGCCTCGGCACCAACAGGTTTTATGGCCAAATATATGGGCTGGGAAACTTTTTTTGTAGTGTGCGCGCTGATCGCCATACCCGGAATGCTGCTCCTCCTGAAGTTCGCGCCATGGAGTGAGAAAAAGTCGGAGGATAGCGGCGAGCCGCGTGAGTAGCATATTAATCAGAGCTTTTTTTTGAACAAAAGAGACGCGGTAAAATCAGGAGCACCAGACGTGCTCGGGTCTTCAGTAAAGGAAAACTCTATACTATTATCTTTGAAAGCATACCTGCCTCCGAGACTGATCATCACTGCTGTTCTGTCGACTGCTGAAATATCGGTTTCTGGAAATGGTGAAGTCTGTACGAAAAGTTGTCCCAGAAGATGGAGCTTTTCCCATGCTGCTGCTTCGATCCCGATGCCGGCATAAAAATACTCCCTGAGATCGATTGTTTCTTTAGCCTTCAGATTACCGGGGAATACCATTCCTGCATTACCATACATCAAAAGCCTTTCGCTTAATCTCTTATCAATCAGAAGGGAGCCCATGAAATCAGGACTGCCGTTTCCAAAACCGTGAGATTCATTTCCGGTAGGAAGTTCGATAGCAGTCTTTATTGAGATAACGGGATCATCGTGATAGACCACTTTTTTCAGGCTAAGCCGTACGTCACCAATACCGGTTTTGCCGCTGTTCCCTTTGATGATCATTCTTCCGTCTTTCCGGACCTCGTAGAGGAAGTCATTCCGGGGCCTCTCACTCCTGCCGTAGTCAGGCAGCCCGAGCATGTCATGATAGCTCTCAAGAAAACTATCGAGAACACCGCTGTTGAAACTGAACAACGGAATCTCAATGCCGAATCCAAAAGAATCGCTTATCTTTCCCGTATATCGAAATGTCAATTCCGCTATTTCCATATCGAGGGATACTGACCATCGTGCGGAATTCCTCACGGTATGAATGCTTGAATATGAGAGGTTTGCAGAAAATGAACGGATGATTTTTGCTGATTCAAGCGCCGGAGTATTCGCGTGCAGAAAGAGCGGAAAATGATTCCGCACGCTTAATGGGCCGTCAAAGGAGATCACATTTGAGGGAAATAGCAGTAGACATAATAATATCAGCGAATAAAGAGAAAGGTATTTCTTCATAATGACTGGTACCATATCCGCTTGAATGAAATGATGTCAATATCGTTTTAGAAAAGATGCACGGAAGAACGGCA
>JBFGJU010000310.1:0-1532 GCA_041577035.1 Thermodesulfovibrionales bacterium
AAAACCGCATTTTTCAGGGTGTAATAGGCCGATCTCTGCGGGGATCATGACATCTTTAGAGGGAGGTCACATCAAGAGCTTATTTCCGGAACACTGCTCTCATTATTCCTGAAAAACAATGACATGAGCCGGTTTACCGATGCATTAATTGTTTCGCCTTTGGCTGATGGAAAGACATGGGTATTAATCCAGCCGTTTGGCTATCAGGTTGGTGATCTCGGTACAGGCGATGTCGTAGACGTTGACATCGGATTTATGACCGATTTTGCCTCGATACCACGATGTTTTTGGATCTTCTTACCGCGGTGGGGAAAGTATGGTAATGCCGCGGTTATCCATGACTGGCTTTACTGGAGTCAGGGAAGATCACGGGTAGAGGCCGACACCATCATGTTTGAGGCCATGGGTATTCTTGATGTCCCGGCGTGGCAGCGATATCCAATTTATTGGGCAGTTCGATGTTTTGGCTTCATAGCATGGGCCCGCAATCAGTGGGACCGGGAAGCTGGATTTGATCGGGTCTTAAAGGACAAAAGGGTTAAGGCAAAACGACACTCAGAACGGCCCGGGCTTGTTCGTCGACTCATGAAGCATTATTTTGTGAAGGAGTAATAGTGTCACCAGTCAAAGACTGACCATTTAATCTGGGACGAATACGTTCTTTCCGCGCTCTTTGTTATTCACAATACGTCTCGTATCCGGGTTCATGAGCACCTGTCGCATCGTCCAGCTCTGGGCAGGAAACAGATGTATCATCGCTATAATAGTCGTCTACAAAAGTCAGCACCTCTTCTCCTCCTGATGCAAGGTGTAACCGTTTACTTCTTCGCCGTTCTCTCTGCACCTTATTCTGACCGGCCCTCATACTGTATACCCCCTTTGCTTTATAAACAAATTGTTTCTCCATTTCATATGCAAGTCGGTTGCCAGAAGAAGCGAATGAAAAAATACATTGATTTTAAAGAGATTTCGTTGAGAGATCGTGGAAATAGCCTGAAAGTACACATACCCGAGGGGCACACGTGATGCCATTTGAAACAACTTTTAAGCGTAGTGCTCAGCCTGATGGCGTTATATCAACAAGCGGATATTCAAATGTGACGCTCATATTATTGTGATCCCTCTTCTTTTTTCTAGAAAGATAGGACTTCAATGCCGCAGCCATGAGGGCTCTTGAGCCTACAGATTTGCATGATCCATGAAGATTCAGTTAATTTTAAAAATGCGCGATTCCAAAGATAAGCAAACAGAAGAGCTTAAAACATTCTGCCTTGATCACGGTGCCGATTTGGTTGGTATAGCTGACCTTGCGTTATTAAAAAAGGGGCTTCAAACTGAGCCCAAAGACCTCCTGAATCCATATACAGCAGCTATCTCCACCGCCGTGGTACTGGACATGAAGGCTGTAGCAGAAATGCACGGAGAGCCAACACCAGCCTATGCTGATAATTGCAAGGCTTTAAACAGAAGGCTTAATACTCTTACCGAATCCATCGCAAACTGGATAAGAAAAAGGGGCTTTAAAGGGGAAG